>NZ_JACCSO010000536.1 GCF_013812955.1 Nannocystis sp.
GGCGCAGACGATGGCGTCGATGTCCGGGTCCGCGAGCGCGGCCTGGAGCGCGGCGAGGCGGCTGCGGTCGTCGCCAGCGAAGTAACCGGCGCGCGCAGCGATGTTGGGCGCGAGCGAGATCTCACCCGAGAACAGCCGCTGGAGCGCCTCCAGGCCGGCCGCGAGCCGATCTTCGGGCACCGGACCCGAGGGAGCGACGATGTGGACGCGGGCCCCGGGGCGGAGCGCGCGCGGTCGCAGGGTGGCAGGGGTCACGCGGGGCCGACCATAACAGTCAGGCGCCGCGTCAGAAATCCCCGCTCGCGAGGCATCTTCGGGCGTGGACAACGGGCGCGTCCGGCCCGTACCCTTCCCCCGCGAAAGCCCCCGGCCCCCGCGCCTGCCCGATCTGCCATGTTCAACGCGTTCATCAAGAAAGTCTTTGGCACCAAGCACGATCGGCAGATGAAGCGCATGCAGCCGTTGATCGACCGGATCAACGCGCTCGAGCCGAAGATGAAGGGCCTCGCCGACGCCGACTTCCCCGCGCTGACCGCCGACTTCCGCGCCCAGCTCGCCAAGGGTCGCCCGCTCGACGAGCTCACCGCCGAGGCCTTCGCCGCCGTCCGTGAAGCCTCGGTGCGCCAGCTCGGCATGCGTCACTACGACGTGCAGATGATCGGCGGCATCGGCCTCCACCAGGGCCGCATCGCCGAGATGCGCACCGGCGAGGGCAAGACCCTGACCGCCACCAGCCCGCTGTATCTCAACGCGCTGATCGGCCGCGGCACCCACCTCATCACCGTCAACGACTACCTCGCCAAGCGCGACGCCGAGTGGATGGGTCAGATCTACCGCTTCCTCGGCATGTCGGTCGGCGTGATCGTCGGCGGCATGTACCACACCGAGCGGCAGAAGAACTACCGCGCCGACATCACCTACGGCACCAACAACGAGTTCGGCTTCGATTATCTCCGCGACAACATGAAGGAGACGATCGAGAAGTACGTACAGCGCGACCTGTACTACGCGATCGTCGACGAGGTCGACTCCATCCTCATCGACGAGGCCCGCACCCCGCTCATCATCTCGGGTGAGGCCAACGACTCCCCCGACACCTACGTCACCGTCAATCGCGTCATCCCCTCGCTGCGCCGCGACCTCGACTTCGTCGTCGACGAGAAGGCCCACAGCGTCCAGCTCACCGACGCCGGCGTCGACCGCATCGAGAAGCTGCTCGCCTGCAGGAACCTCTACGCGCAGGAAAACAACGAGCTGCTGCACCACGTCAACCAGGCGCTGCGCGCTCACGTCCTCTACAAGAAGGACGTCAACTACATCGTCGAGAACGGCGAGGTCATCATCATCGACGAGTTTCGCGGCCGCAAGATGGAGGGCCGCCGCTGGAGCGACGGGCTCCACCAGGCCGTCGAGGCCAAGGAGGGGGTCGACATCCAGCCGGAGAGCCGCACCCTCGCCACGATCACGTACCAGAACTACTTTCGCATGTACGACAAGTTGGCCGGCATGACCGGCACGGCCGACACCGAGGCGGAGGAGTTCAACAAGATCTACAACCTCGATGTCGTCGTCATCCCGCCCAACCGCACGATGGTGCGCAACGACCAGGATGACCTCGTCTACAAGAACGAGCGTGGCAAGTTTCGCGCCGTCGTCGAGGAGATCAAGCAGGCCCACGAGCGCGGCCAGCCGGTCCTGGTCGGCACCGCCAGCGTCGAGAAGTCCCAGGTCATCCACAACATGCTCGACCGCCTCGGCATCCCCCACGAGGTGCTGAACGCCAAGCAGCACGAGCGCGAGGCCTATATCATCGCCCAGGCCGGCCGCAAGGGCGCCATCACCGTCGCCACCAACATGGCCGGCCGCGGCACCGACATCCTGCTCGGCGGCAACGCCGATATGGTCGCCCGCACCCAGATCGACCCCGACAAGGACGCGGCCCGCTTCGAGGCGCTGCACCAGGCGCTCAAGACCGAGTTCGAGAAGGAGAAGGTCGAGGTCAAGGAGCTCGGCGGTCTCTACATCGTCGGCACCGAGCGCCACGAGAGCCGCCGCATCGACAACCAGCTGCGCGGCCGCGCCGGCCGCCAGGGCGACCCGGGCCGCTCGCGCTTCTTCCTCAGCCTCGAGGACGACCTGATGCGCATCTTCGGGGCCGACCGCATCACCAGCCTGATGGAGCGGCTGGGCATGGAGGAGGACGTCCCGATCGAGGCGCCGCTGGTCAACCGGGCGATCGCCAACGCCCAGGCGCGCGTCGAGGCGATGCACTTCGACACCCGCAAAAACCTGTTCGAGTACGACAACGTGATGAACGAGCAGCGCAAGGCGATCTACGCCCTGCGCAAGCAGATCCTCGAGGGCCGCTACCAGCCGGAGATCCTCGACGACGCCGCCCGCAAGGAGCAGCAGAAGAGCCTGCTGCCGCCGCCGGAGAAGTCGGGCCCGCACACCGTCGAGTCGCTCGCGCGCACCGTCACCCCGAAGATCACCGCGATCGTCGAGGCCCACATCCGCGCGGTGCTCGAGGAGGCCGGGCTGCCCGCCGATGGCCCGATCCCGGCCGACTCGCTGCCGCCCGGCGGCATCCGCCCGGAGAAGCTCTCCCACGAGCTCTACCGCCACTACGGCGCCCTCGTGAACCTCGAGGACGTCAAGAACGACCGCCTCAAGATCGTCACCCGCGCCGTCGACGTCGTCGCCCGCTCGCTGATCCAGCAGCGCGAGCGCGTGCACGACCTCAGCTTCCGCCTCGTCGAGCAGCAGATCCTCAAGCTGTGCCCGGAGACCGTGCACCCCGACGAGTGGGACCTCGAGGGCCTCGAGACCGTCGCGCTCGAGCGCTTCAAGATCAAGCTCGACCTCTCGACCGTCGAGCCCAACCTCGACAAGCTCGTCGACCGCATCTGGAAGCAGGTCGAGGCCCAGCTCACCCAGCGCGAGCAGGAGTTCGGCCTCTACACGTACCTCTTCTACGTCCGCAAGTTCTACCTCGAAGAGATCGACGAGCAGTGGATCGCCCACCTCAAGAACATCGAGCACCTGCGCACCGGCATCGGACTCGTCGGCTACGCCACGCGTAACCCCAAGAACGAGTACAAGATCCGCGGCTACAACCTGTTCAAGGAGATGTGGGAGAGCATCGAGAACACCGTGCTCCGCCAGGTCCAGTCCCTGCGCCTCACCGAAGAGCAGCGCCAGCAGGCCGAACAGGGCGCCGAGTACGAGACGACCATCACCCGCGCCAATCGCAACGCCCAGGAGCCGCGCCGTAAAGCCGGACAGGGCCGCGCCGCCGCCGGCAACGAGCAGGTCAACCGCCTGCAGGACGCCGCCCGCGAGGCCATGCAGCGCCTGCTCGCCGCCGGCGTGCAAGCCCCGCCCGGCGCTCAGGCCCAGGCACCGGCCCAGAGCGAGCCCGAGGACGCGCCCCGCGAGCGCAAGCTGCCCAAGGTCGGCAAGAACGACCCCTGCCCCTGCGGCTCGGGCAAGCTCTACCGGCGCTGCCACGGCAAAGAAGCCGCGGCCTGAGCCGCCGACCTGTCCCCAAGGACAGGCATTTTTCAAAACAACTCGCGCGGGCTTTTTGGCCCGCGCGAGCGCTCAGCTCCGCCGTCGCACGCGCATCAAGATCTTCCCGCGCGGACCGACCGGCACGTTGAAGCGGTGGCGGGCGTCGCTGTTGCCGGGCGCGGGCGTGAAGTCGAAGCGCTGGGCCAGCAGCGACAGCACGATCTTCGCCTCGAGCAGCGAGAAGTGCTGGCCGACGCAGCTGCGCGGGCCATTGATAAAGGGCAGCCAGCGCCACGCCGTGCTCGCCGACTCGTCGAGGAAGCGCTGCGGCCGGAACCGCTCCGGCTCGGGCCACTGCTGCGGGTCCTTGTGCAGCGCTTGCAGGTGCAACATCACCAGGCACCCGGCCGGCACCGTGTACTCGCCGAAGTGGTCCTCGCCGACCGCCTTGCGCGTCACGATCGGCACGATGTTGTACAGGCGCAGCGCCTCTTTTAAACACGCGCCGGCGTAGTCGAGGCGCTTGAGCGTCTCGTAGTCCGGCATCGTCTCCGGCTTATCAAACGCCTCGTCGGCGGCCACGCGCAGCTGAGTCATGCACGTGGGTTGCTGCGTCAGCGCGTGCAGCGTCCAGGTCAGCATCGCGCTCGAGGTGTCGTGCCCCGCGAACAGCATGGTCTTGAGCTCGTCGCCGAGCAGGCGGACAATGTCGGCGGTCCACGGCTCGCCCTCGTAGCTGGCGAGCAGCATGTCGAGCATGTCGACCGGCCGCTGTCCCGGGTTCGCCAGGCGCTGGCGCCGGCGCGCCTCGATCTTGCCGCCGAGCACCGCGTTCAGCTCGCGCACCGAGCGGTCGTAGTGAAAGCGGGCGGGGATCGGCAGGTGGGCGCGCAGGGGGTTCCAGACCCGCTTGTTGGCCTCTGCGACCAACGGCTCGTAGAGCCGCGGCAGCACCTCGTCGCTCTCCTCCGGCGTCATCGACAGCGTCGCCTCGGCGATCACCTGCAGCGTCAGCCGGCGA
>NZ_JACCSO010000600.1 GCF_013812955.1 Nannocystis sp.
GTCGAGGCCGCCGTGCGCCAGCGCCAGAGTCAAGACGGTGAGTCCGCCGGCTCGCTCGGCGGTGACAAGGCGATCGTCGACCTCTACTTCAAGCTCAAGGAGCAGCACGCCGGTAAGGCCAGCTTCAGCGGCTACGAGGAGATCCAGGGCCCCGGCACCGTGCTCGCGCTCGCCGTGAACGGCCATGAGGCCAGCGAGGCCGGCGCCGGCGACGAGGTCGAGTTCATCACCGACCGCACCCCGTTCTACGCCGAGAGCGGCGGCCAGATCGGCGACACCGGCTGGGCCCGCGCCGACGGCCTCGAGCTCGAGATCCGCGACACCCACAAGCCCACCGGCGACCTGCACGTGCACCGCGGCGTGATCACGAAGGGCACGCTGCGGGTCGGCCAGAGCCTCACGCTCACCGTCGACACCGAGCGCCGCGCGGCGATCAAGCGCAACCACAGCGCGACCCACCTGCTGCACCACGCCCTGCGCGCGGTGCTCGGCGGCCACGTCGCGCAGAAAGGCTCGCTGGTCGGCCCCGACCGCCTGCGCTTCGACTTCTCGCACACCCGCCCGCTGACCCTCGAGCAGCGCCAGGAGATCGAGCGCCGCGTCAACGCCGAGGTCCTGCGCAACAAGGACAGCCTGATCCGCAACCTCTCGATGACCGAGGCCCGCGACACCGGCGCGATCGGTCTGTTCGAGGCCAAGTACGGCGAGGTCGTGCGCGTCATCAGCATCGGTGGCGAGAGCATCGAGCTGTGCGGCGGCACCCACGTCGAGCGCGCCGGCGACATCGGTCTGTTTGCGATCGTCAGCGAGGCCGGCATCGCCCAGGGCGTGCGTCGCATCGAGGCCGTCACCGGCATGAACGCGCTCGCCTACCTGCAGCAGACCACGCAGATCCTCGGCGAGGCGGCCGGCCAGCTGCACGCCGCGGGCCCGCTAGAGCTGCTGCCGAAGCTCGAGCGCCTGCGTCAGGAGCTCCGCGCCCGCGAGCGCGAGATCTCCGAGCTGCAGCGAAAGCTCGCGGTCGGCGGCGGCGGCGGGGCAGGGGACGACATCGTCGAGATCGGCGGCGTCAAGCTGCTCGCCAAGCTCGTCAACGTCGGCGACCCCAAGGCCCTGCGCGAGGCCGTCGACACCCTGCGCGGCCAGCTCGGCTCCGGCGTCGTCGTCCTCGGCGCCGAGCGTGAGGGCAAGGCCAGCCTCATCGTCGGCGTCACCAAGGACCTGAGCGGGAAGATCCACGCCGGCAACCTCATCGCCGCGATCGTCAGCCACGTCGATGGCCGCGGCGGTGGACGCCCCGACCTCGCCCAGGCCGGCGGCGCCAACCCAGCCGGCCTGCCCGAAGCCCTCGCAGCCGCACGCGTTGCCCTCGCCACCCAACTCGGTGGGGCCTGAGCCCACACACGGTCGCAGCAATGACCTCTGCGAAGGTGGGGCAGGGATTTCCATGACCGGCAGGAACGACGTTTATGACGGCCCAAGTGGCGCCCTCCATGGCGCCCTCCATGGCGCCCTCCATGGCGCCTCGTGATGCTGTCGAGTGCTGGCAGGTGGCGCTCGCCGGCTCGCATCGGCCTGTGTTAGCGTGGTTTTTGTCATGGACCTGTCCGCGCTGCTGGCCCGCGAGGGTATCCAAGCCGACGACGCCGATGTCCTCGTCGCCTGGGCCCGCCAGCGCGCGGCAGCTCTGGTCGCGCGCATCGATCCGGACTCCGAGCTCGCCCAGCAACTCGGCCTGATCCTCGAGCACGCGCGCAGCAGGCCATCTGCCGACGGCAGCGGCGACGTGCCGATGCCGGTCGGGCGTCAGGGCTCACGCAGCGGTCCGCGTCCGATCAATCGCACGGTCAGTCGCCCGCACCTGGGCGCGGTGGTCCAGGCCGCCCTGTCTCGCAACGAGCCGGCGCTCGAGCGGGCGCTCGAGACCGCCGATCTGGAGATCCCCACCGAGCAGGGCAGTCCGCCCGCCGCGACACCGCCGCCCGCGCCGACACCCACGCCCGTCGAGGTCGCGGTCGAGCCCGAGCCCGAGGTCGAGGACGCATCGATCGGCGGCTTCAACCGCTTCGCGTTCAGCGTCCGGCGCCGCGTCATCGAGACCAGCCCCGCCGAGCCCGCTGTCGACTCGCATCGTCCCACCCTCACGCGTGGCTTCGAACTACACTCCGAGGCGAGCGCCTCCGGACGCTGGGAAGTGAGCGACCTCGACCTGCCCGCACCCCCGGGCTTCGAGGCCCGCGTCGCCAGAGATCTCCCCATCGGCCTGCCCCCCGACGCCGAGGCCTCCGGGCTGCTCGTCGTCGGCATCCCCGACGACGAGGGCATCGACATCCCGGTGGCACGCGCGCGCCCCCGCAGTGAGAGTCGCAAGATCGCCGCCCCGGTCACCAACCCCGAAGAACCACAGGCCGCACGCTCGAGCGACGTGCTCGAGTTCGATTCGGGCGCCCTGGACCTCGAGGGCCTCGACCTCGACATCCCCGAGCCGCCCGCCCGCGAGACCACCCGGCCGCACTCGCTGGCGCGGCCGAACCCGAGCCCGTTCCGGTCCCCGCCGCCCCCGCCGCCCGCTCGCTCCGCACCTCAGCCGGGCGCGTCCGGTCCGCTGACCTCGGCGTCGCAGTCCGGACCGCTCGCCTCGGCGCCCCAAACATCCTCAGCGCCGCAGCCCGCGGCCGCGCAGCTGGCCTCGAAGTCCAGTGTCCGCCGGGGCAAGACCCCGACCGCCGAGCAGAAGCAGGTCAAGGCGCCCGAGCCGAAGCCCGCCGCCAAGAAGGCGGGCAAGGGCCGCAAGAAGGTCGTCGAGCTCGGTCAGCCGGTCACGGCCTCGCACGAAGCCGTGCCCGCGCCCGCGCCCGCGCCGACGCAAACCAAGCACTCGATCGGGAATCACTTGCCGACCAGTGAGCCCTCGAGCCCGGGGCATCAAGTCCCCGCGTACCTGCAAGACGACGACGAGTAGCGTCGTCGTCGAGCGCGCTCACGCGTCCGGCATCTCGGTCTCGGTCTCGAGGCCGGCGCCGGCGAAGTGGAAGTGCCGCAAGAACGCACGTCGGGCCGCCGCATCGCGTCCGGGTGAAGCGCCGAGGGC
>NZ_JACCSO010000606.1 GCF_013812955.1 Nannocystis sp.
CCAGCGCGCCGGCGGACCGGTCGCGCCCCACCAGCGCCGCGCCGACCTGCGCCGCGTCGCCGCCATCCAGGCCGAGCAACTGAGCGACGCCGCCTCCGCGATCACCACCTGGGTGGCGATCCAGCGCGAGTTCGGCGAGGACGGCGAGACCGTCGAGAACCTCGCCAGCCTGCTCGTCCGCGTCACCCGCTGGCCCGAGCTCGCCGAGCTGCTCGGCCGCGCCGCGGGCCGCGAGACCGCCCGCGTCGCCGACCTCTCGACCCGCCTCGGCGACGTCTTCCGCGGCCAGCTCGGCCAGACCAAGCGCGCCGTGGCCTGCTACGACGCGGCGCTGTCCGCCGACCCGAGCCACCCGGGCGCGCGTGAGGGCCTGCTCGCGGTGCTCGACGACCGCAACGCTCGCCCCGCGGCGGTCGAGCTGCTCGGCAAGCTCTATCGCAAGCGCGAGGAGTGGCCCGAGCTCGCCGGCATCGTCGAGGCCCGCCTCGCCGTCGCCGACGAGGCCCGCATCCAGGCCGAGATCCTGCGCGAGACCGCGACCCTGCAGGAGCAGCACCTGGGCGACCCCGGAGCCGCGCTGATGCTGCTGCGCCGCGCCTTCTCGCGGATCCCCCGCGACCGCGACGTCGAGCGCGACCTGGTCCGCCTCGCCGAGCTGACCGGCGACTGGCGCACCGCCGTCGATGCCCATCGCGACGCCGTCGCCGGCCTCGTCGGCGAGCCGCGCCGCACCGCCGAGCTCCGGCTCTCCGAGGCCCGCATCCTCGAGCACAAGCTCGACGAGCCCGAGCCCGCGCTGGTCGCCTACGCCGCCGTGCTGACGCTCGATCCCAGCGACCCCGACGCGGTGCGCGGCGTGGTCCGCATGGCCGCCCGGGTCGGCCGCTGGGACGCGCTCGCCGGCGCTCTGGTCGGCCAGGTCGCCGCCGACGGCAAGATCGATGCATCGCTGGTCGCGCTGGTCGAGTCGCACGCCGGCGACTTCTCCGGCTGGGAGCCGCTGACGCCGGCCCTCGAGTCGGCGATCGGCCGTGTCAGTTTGCCGGGCCCCGCGGTCGGGTTCCTGTCCGCGCGCATCGCCGTGTGGCACCGCGATCATCGGGGTGACGCCGCCTCCGCGAGCGCGGCCCTGCAGCGCTCGCTGGCCGCCGAGCCCGGGCAGGTCGAGCGTCTGGAGCTGCTCGCCGAGCTCCAGCGCTCCGCCCCCGACACGCACCTGATCGACACCTTGCTCGCGCTCGACGCCCAGCGCGAGGACAACTTCGACGAGCTCTACGAGGCCAGCGAGCTGGCGCTCGGCCTCGACGGCGACGCCCCGCGCACCCGCGAGATCTTGAACCGTTTGAAGGATCGCGCCGCGGCGCTGTGGAACCGTGGCCTCGCCGCGCAGGGCCACCGCACCCCCGAGGAGAGCGTCGCCTGGGCCGCGCAGCAGCTCGGTCGCCTCCACGATCAAGCCGGCGAGCGCCATCAAGCCGCCGACCTGCTCGCCCGCGCCGCGACCTTGCCCTTCGCCGCCGAGACCTCGCAGGCCATGCGCCTGCGCGCCGCGGCCATCCTCGCCGAACTCAATGAGCGCAGCCAGGCGATCACCCTCTACCGCGGCGTCGTCGACGAGCGACCCGACGACCTCGCCGTCGTCCGCACCCTCGGCGCCCTGCTCGAGGCCGAGGAGCGCTTCCCCGAGCTGCTGTCCCTGCGCCACCACGAGCTCGCACGCACCGAGGAGCCCGAGCGCAAGCTCGAGCTGCGCCTCGACATCGCTCGCCTCGTCGGCCTCGTCGAGGAGCGCGGCGGAAGGATCGCCGTGCTCAGGCGCAACCTCGAGGAGCAGCCCAGCCACGACCCCTCGCTCGCCGCGCTCACCGCGGTGCTCGCCGCCAAGGCCAGCCCCGCCGACCTCGCCGAATTCCTCGGTCAACACGCCGAGCGCCTCGAGGTCGTCGGCGACCAGCCTCGCGCCCTGATCCTCTGGCAGCAGCTCGCCGAGCTCTCCGAGCAGCGCCTCGGCGACGTCGACCGCGCGCTCGCCAGCCATCGCCGCGTCGTCGCCCTCGAACCGCGCACCGAGGCCCTCGACGCGCTCGCGCGCCTGCACATGGCCCGCAGCGAGGCCGCCGAGGCGGTCCCGTGGTTGACCCAGCGCCTCGATCGCACCGCTTCGGGCCCCGAGCGCGCGCCGGTGGTGCTGCGCCTGTCGGAGGCCCTGCTGGGCGCCGGCCGCACGGAGCGCACGATCCAGGTGCTCGCGCGCGCGGTCGCCGACGACCCCCGCGAGCCGCGGACCCGCGAGCTGTTGATCAAGCTCTACCGCGAGGCCCAGGCCTGGGAGCCGCTGACCGCGATGTTGCAGATCGCCGCCGCGCACGTCGAGGAGCGCGCGCAGATCCTCGCCTACCTCTACGAGGCCTCGGCGATCTTCCGCGACCACCTCGGCGCGCTCGACCGGGCCATCCCGGTGCTCGAGCAGCTGCGCAACATGGTCCCCGACGACCGCGGCGTCCAGCAGAACCTCGGCGACGCGCTGTGGGCCGCCGGTCGCTACGCCGACGCCCGCGTGATCTTCGAGCGCCTGCTCGCCGACTTCGGCCGCCGCCGCTCGTCCGACCGCGCCGCCGTGCACACCAAGCTCGCCGCCCTCGCCCGCGCCGAGGGCAACCGCATCGAGGCCCTCGCCCAGCTCGAGCTGGCGACCAACATGGACATGGGCAACATCCCGGCGCTGCAGATGCTCGCCGAGCTGTCCCAAGAGGAAGGTGACCCCGCCCGCGCCGAACGCTCGTACCGCGCCTTGCTGCTGGCCGCCCGCCGGCGCACCCAGGACAGCGACGACAAGGTGCTCGGCATCAGCGAGGCCCTCTACGAATTGAGCCGCCTCGCCGCCAAGCGCGGCCAGGACGGTCCGGCCGCCGAGCTGCTCGAGTCGGCGATCCAGGGCGCGCTGCAGGACGACCGCGAGGCCCGCAAGCTGCAGCGGACCCTGCGCGCCCGCGGCGACGCGCCGCTGCTGAGCCGCGTGCTGCGCTCGCGCCTGTCCCATGAGCCAGAAGGCGAGCTCAAGGCCGAGATCCTCGGCGAGCTGGCCGACGCCCTCGACACCACCGGTCGCAGCGAAGAGGCGCTCGGACTGCGCCTCCAGGCCCTCCAGGACGCCCCCGGCTCGAGCGCGCTGAACCGCGCCGCGGCCGAGCAGGCGGCCGCGCTCGGCCAGAGCCAGCGCTACATCGACACGCTCACCGGCCTGATCGAGCGCGCGCGTCGCAAGCTCGAGGCCCCGCTCGCCGCGGACCTCCTGATGCGGATCGCCGAGATCACCGAGCGCGAGCTCAACGACCTCGACCAGGCCGCGGAGCTGTACGGCCGGGTCGAGGCGCTCGAGCACCGGGTCGTCGAGGCCTGGATGGGCCTCGCGCGCATCGCCGCCGCCCGCGGCAACTCGGCCCGCCAGGTCGAGCTGTTCGAGCGCATCTCGAGCGCGCCCGACGAGGCGATGACCCCGGAGACCCGCGCCCGCGCGGCCTTCGGTCTGGCGGAGATCCACCTCGCCGCCCCCGAGTCGCGCGACGCCGGCATCGCCGCGATGCGCAAGGCCCTCGAGCACGACCCGCGCTACGCGGTCGCCGAGCCGATCCTTCGCCGCACGCTCATCGCGGCCCCCGACCACGCCGACCTGCTCGCCCTCTACGAGCAGGTCATCCGC
>NZ_JACCSO010000612.1 GCF_013812955.1 Nannocystis sp.
GCGCGCCGACGGCGGCCTCCTGGTGGCCCTGCGCGAGCAAGTCGCGGCCGAGGCCGACGAACGCGGCGACCCGCAGTTCGGGGGCGAGCTCGGCCGCGGCCAGCACGGTGCGGTGGATCGCCTTGGCGCGCTCGACCCGCCCGCGGCGGCGATCGAGGGCAGCGAGCGCGAGGAAGATGGTCGCGTCCCCGGGCTCGGCCTCGGCGATCTGCTCGAGCTCCTGCGCGACGTTCTCGAGGTCGCCCTCGGCCAGCGCGTAGAGGACGTGGCTGCGGCGGGCCGCGGCGGCGACCTGCGGCTGGCGGGCGCCGGCTCGCCAGCGGACCAGACCTGCCCCGAGCGCCAGGCCCACGAGCGCCGCCACGATGAGCGCCAGAGCGTTCATGGCGGGCCACCGGACGAGCTTCTGGGGGCGGCAGCGGGAGCCGGGCCGAGCAGGTGACCGAGCATCGCCCGCTGCGGCGTGACCTCGAGGTGGGCCTCGGCGGCGAGCATCTCGTCCTCCTCGGCCTGGCGCAGCGGCAGCGTGCGCAGCTCGAGGACCTCACGCTCGAGCGCCCTGAGCCGGCGCTGCGCAACGGCCGCGGCACGGATGCGAAAGGGCGCGCGGATCGCGTAAACGGCCATGAGCACGAAGGTGGTCAGCCAGCCGGCGAGCAGCGCCGAGGCGCTCAGCTGATAATGGCGGGCCTGCCACAAACCCCAGCCTGCCGGGGCGGCGCCCGGATTGGCCGCGGAGGCCGGATCCGAGGTCGGCGCGATCAGGCCCCCGCCGGGGAAGTCTGGGCCGTCCCACGCCGGCAGCCACAGCGAGATCGGGACCCAGGCAGTGTTTTCCTGCAGGTTGGTGACGGCCCAGACCAGCCCGAGCAACAAGAGGCTCAGGCTGACGAGCAGATAAACTTTGCCCAGCGCTGACACTGAAGTTCGCGGCAATATATCAAGGCGTGTATGCTACGGCCATGGGAAATCCCAGCGAAGAACTCGTCGGTCGCTCGCTACGACCCTCTGCGCGTGCCTCAATGCAAGCATCCGTTCGTGTTTCAAGTCGTAGCTCCAGTGCTGGCCTCCTGCGCGTCGCCTGCATGATGGGTTTGCTCGGGGGAGCGGTGGTCGGAGCCTGCGCCGGATCGGATCAGAACGTCGAGCGGCAGCGGCTGATGAACGAGCTGAACACCGCCGGCAGCGGACAGAAGGCCCAGTGCCGGCCAGGCCTCGTCGAGCCCTGCTACGAGGGCCCGGACGGCACCAACGGCCGCGGCGTCTGCAAGGGCGGCAACCGCAGCTGCGGCGAGGACGCCGTGTGGGGCACGTGCGGCGGCCAGGCCCTGCCGGCCAAGGAGCTCTGCAACAAGACCGACGACGACTGCGACGGCATCGTCGACAACAACTTCGAGCGCGACGGGGCGAGCTGCACCATCGGCAGCGGCAACTGCAAGACCTCCGGGACCTGGCGCTGCAACAAGGACGGCCAGGGCACCACCTGCGACGCCGCCCCGCCGAAGACCGAGCCCGAGAAGTGCGACGGCATCGACAACGACTGCGACGGCCAGATCGACGAGGACGTGCCCGGCACCGGCGGCGTCTGCCAGACCGGCAAGCCCGGCGTGTGCGCCCAGGGCGTGAACAAGTGCCTCGGCGGCCAGATGCAGTGCGCGCAGAACATCCAGCCCTCGCAGGAGATCTGCAACCAGCTGGACGATGACTGCAACAACGTGGCCGACGACCGCTGCCTGACCCCGGAAGAGGCCAACAAGCTCAAGAACCGCTGAGCACGACGAGACGGCGAGACAAGGAGCCCGGCCACCGCGAGGTGACCGGGCTTTTGTGCGTCTGATCGTCCGGTCATGATGCTGGCGCGCACGGGACCAACAAGAAGCCCGGCCACCGCGAGGTGACCGGGCTGTCATGCCCCTCAGGCCCGGAGGGCCGTGATGCCACCAGGCCCGGAGGGCCGTGATGCCCCTCAGGCCCGGAGGGCCGTGATGCCCCTCAGGCCGCTCAGCCGGCGGCCTGCAGCGCGGTGATCTTGGCCGGGATCTCCGGGTGTTGCGGGTCCTCCTCGAGGCCACGCTTGAGCATCGACATCGCCTTCTGCGGCTCCTTCAGCCCGACGTGGGCCTCGGCGAGGCGCACATAGATGTCGCCGCGGCGGACCAGGCCCGACTGGTCGACGTTTTGCAGCAACATGGCGCGGGCCGTCTTCAGCGACTCGTCCCACATGTCCTTGTGGGCGTAGACATCGGTCAGCAGGACCAGGGTCTCGGGGTTGGTCGTGTCGATGCGATACGAGTCCTTCAACCGATCGAGCGACGGGTCGACGCTGCCCTGGTTGAGCTCGATGCGCGCGAGCCGGGTCATGAAGTGGGCCTGCTGCTTGGTGCGCTTGGGGGCCGCGGCCGAGACCTCGACCAGCCAGCCGTACATGCCGCCGGCCTCGTCGTAGCGCTCGCTGGCGAACAGCGCATCGGCGATGCGACGGTTGACCTCGACGTCGTCCTGGACGGCCTCGTAGACCGGGGCCAGGGCCCGCAGGGCCTCCTCGGGATCGCCGACCTTCTCCATCAGGATGGCGACGCGCTCGAGGATCAGCTTCTTGCGCTCGGCCTGGTCCTCGGAATAGGTGGCCAGCAGCGCCAGCAGGTACGCGACCTGCTCCCAGTAGCCCTCCTTGCGGCTCAGCTCGAGCAGCTGGCGGGCCGCGTCGACGTTGGCGGGGTGCAGGTGCAGGGCGGTCTCGAGGTGCTCGCGGCGCTTCTCCGGCGAGTCGGCGAACACCGCGAGGCGCAGCTGCAGCTGGGCGCCGATGACCCCCTGCGGCTGCAGGGCCTGGGCGCGCAGCAGCAGCTCGCGCATGGCGGTGTCGTTGCCCTGCTGCTCCTCGACGCTCGACAGCGCGACGATCGCGGGCACGAATTCCGGGTCGCCGGCGAGCAGGTCCATCAGGATCTGCCGCGCCTTCTCGCCGTCGCCGAGGCGCTCGCCGTAGAGCTCGGCGAGCCGCAAACCAACCTCGCGCATCTGATCCTGGCCGCCGAGCTCGCGCAGCACGGTCATGAACTGCTCGAGCAGCTCGGCCAGCTCGGGCCACTGCTCGGCGGTGTCGAGCAGGCGCCACAGGGCGACCAGGCTCGGCGTGTGGTTCGGCGCCTCGCTGAGCAGGCGGCGATGCTGGGCGATCGCGTCGGCGCTGTCGTCGAGCTGCTCCTCGGCCAGGTGGGCCATCTCCTCGAGCACCGGCACGCGCTGGCCGCCGGTCAGCAGCTCGAGCTTACGCTCGAGCACGTCGCGCACGTCCTTCCAGCTCTTGAGCTTACGCTGCAAGATCTCGAGCTCCTGGATCGCCTGGAGGTCGTCGGGACGGGCCGCGAGCATGTCGTTGTAGACGATGATCGCCTCGTCGAGGCCGCCGAGGTGGACCAGCAGCGCGGCGTGGCGATGGCGCAGGTTGCGGCGCTCGTCGCCGTCGGTGGTGATGGTGATGCGCTGCTCGAGCGCCTTCGACAGGCCCTCGAGGTCGTTGGTGCCCTGCAACAGCTTGAGCAGGCCCTCCCACGCGGCCGCGTCGCTCTGGTCGACCTCGAGCAGCGCGCGCAGGTCGGCGAGCGCCATCTCCGGGTTGGCCATCGCCTCGGCGACGGTGACGGCCTCGCGCAGCAGCGGGATCACCAGCTCGGGGTTGTTGGACAGGCGGGCGTAGCGGGTCAGCGCGTCGTGGAGGATCTCGAGGCTGCCGTCGGCCCGCGAGGCCATGATCTGCAGCTCGAGGGCCTCGAGGTTGTCGGGGTTCTCCTTGAGCGCGGGGCTCAGGGCCTGCAGCGCCGAGCCCGGCTTGCGCAGGTCACGGAGCAGGATCCGCGTGGTCTCGAGGCACAGCGCCGTGCACGAGCGGCTGTCCTGAACGGCGGCGTCGATGCCGGCGGCCAGGTACTTGACGCCCTTGAGCAGCAGCGCCGGCGTGCGCGACAGGGCGACGATGCGCTCGATCGCCAGCTGCGACTCGGCGTCGAGCTGGATCAGCGCGCCCCAGGCGTCGAGCGACTCCTCGGCGCTACCGCCACCCTCGTCGCAGAGCCGCGCGAGGGCCTCGAGGCTGGTGATGCGGTCGGGCCCGGTCGCGCTCTCGAGGCGCAGGCGGGCGATCCGCGTCAGGCCCGGGCGGTTGCCGGCGACGTGGTAGGCGTTGTCGAGGGCCTCGAGCAGCGGCATGGGGACCGCCACACCGGTCTTCTGCGAGCGATCGAGCACCCGCTCGAGCCCGGCGATGGCGCCGGCGAAGCCCGGGCGATCGTCGAGGGCCTCGGCGTAGGCGCTGCCCGCCGCCGAGAGCTCGCCGATGTCGAACTGCGCGTCGCCGAGGCGCACGACGATCTCGGCGTGGTTGGGCTGACCGAGGGCCAGCTTGGCCGACTCCGTCAGCGCCCGCGCGAGCAGCTGCTTGTCGTTGGCGTTGCGGGCGAGGCGCTCGATGTTGCGGCAGGTCGTCTCGTCGGCGATGCCGGCCTCGAGCAGGGTCGCGAGCAGGTGCAGCGCGCGGGTACGGTCGCCGAGGATGCCCTCGGCCATGTCGGCCGCGGACTGGGCGATCATCACCCGCGACTGGGCGTCGAGCTCGGCGCGGGCGGCCCGGCGGGCCAGCGCGTCGACGTGCTCCTCGGCGCGGTCGAGGCGGACCGACATCTTGTTGCTGGCCTCGAGCACAGGTCGCAGGTCCTCGGGACCGACGCGATCCATGAGCAGGTTGTTGGCGGCGAGGCTGCCGGCGATGTCGCCGAGGCGCTCGAAGCGGATG
>NZ_JACCSO010000615.1 GCF_013812955.1 Nannocystis sp.
GCGCGCCGACGAGGCGAGCCATCAGGTCCCGCCCTTCCTGGCCTTTGCGATCATGCAGACCGAGAGCCGCTTCGACCCCGGCGCGACCTCCTGGGCCGGCGCCCGCGGCCTGATCCAGCTGATGCCCGCGACCGCCAAGGACCTCGCGCGTCAGGCCGGCCTCGCCGACTTCGACCCCGACACCCTCTACCAGCCGGCGCAGAACCTCGACCTCGGCACCCGTTACCTCGGCAACCTCGTGCGTCGCTACGGCGGCGACGATGCGGCGGTCCCGCTGGCGATCCCCAGCTACAACGCCGGCGCCGGCTCGGTCGACAAGTGGCTCGACAAGCGCAGGACCTGGGACTTCGACCTCTTCATCGAGGCCATCCCCTTCGACGAGACCCGCGCCTACACCCAGTCGGTGCTCGAGCGCTGGCTGACCTACCGCTGGGTGCACGGCAGCCGCGAGGTCCCGGCCGCGCAGCGGGTCCCCTACCTGCCGCTGGCGATCCCCGGGCGCAGTACGGGCGTCTGACCTGAAGCGCATGTCCTCAACGACATGCTTTTAATAAGTACGTAAGAACATCAGGTCATGCGCGGCGACGGCAGCTTCTTGGGCCCGGCGCCGGACGGGGCGCCCTGCTCGTCGGCCAGCTTGCGCTCCATGCTGCGGATCTTCGCGGTCAGGAACGCCTCGGCGCCGGCGTACAGGCACACGAAGGTCCACACCGGCGAGAGATGGGTGATCCACGCCAGGCTCCACACCGCGAACACCAGCGAGGCGCGGCCGATGTCGCCGTTTAGCAGCTGGCCGGTGCCCGGCAAGAACAGGCTCAGCAGGCCCGCCGTCGCCGGCAGACGCGGCTCCTCGTCCTCGAAGGGCGCCAGCGCCGTCTCGGTCGACAGCCGCGCCAGCAGCGCGTGCTCGCCGAGCTCCGCGGCCGCCGTGCGAAACTCGGACTCGAGCTCCGCCTTGTACTCCGGCGTGACCCCGTACCGCGTCACCGCGCCGCCACCGATCGCCACCAGCACGCCGGCCTGACGCATCGCCTCGAGCGTGGTCTCGATGTCCTGACGCGGATGCCCGAGCCCCTCCGCGGCGGTGCTCACCGTCAGGAAGTCGATCCGCGGGTCCGACAACAGCGCGAGCACCCGCGCGGCCAGCGGCGAGTCGACCTCGGTGCCGCGATAACCACCGACCTGCTCCGGGCTGCCCGACTGGTCCCAGCCGACCGCCGGGCGCCGCACCATGGGCAAGTTAGTCATGGGCAAGTTACCCGGGTTGTTCATGTTCCCGGTCGGCGAGGTCCCGGCCTCGAAGCTGCCACCGAACTCATCCGACCCGTGCTCCTCGAAGCGCAGGCGCCGTGAATTCACGATGGGGCGTCGCCCCTTGGTCGGCCGCAGACGGTTCATCGACATTCCCAGAATAATGTCCCTCGCCCGGTTGTCACGGGCCGAGCTGCTCGTCTGTTCCAGCCTACACGATCTGCCGGCCGACTGGCGGCAGAGACCGGCTTTCGCGCCCCGTGCGCGCGCTTCCCGGCCAGCATGTCGTCCGTCAGACCGGCACGTCGAAGTCGCGCAGGGCCTGGTTCAGGCTGGTGCGCTGGTCGGTGCTCTCCTTGCGCCGGCCGATGATCAGCGCGCAGGCGACCTGGAAGGTGCCGGCGGGGAATTCCTTGGCCCGGGTCCCGGGGACCACGACGGAGCGGGCAGGGACCCGGCCGCGATACGTCACCAGCTCGGGCCCGGTCACGTCGAGGATCGGGGTCGACGCGGTCAGGGTGACGTTGGCGCCGAGCACGACCTCCCGCTCGAGGTGCACGCCCTCCACGACGATCGCCCGCGAGCCGAGAAAGCAGCCGTCCTCGACGATCACGGGCGCCGCGCCCGGCGGCTCTAGCACCCCACCGATCCCGACGCCGCCCGACAGATGCACATGCCGGCCGATCTGGGCGCAGCTGCCGACCGTCGCCCAGGTGTCGACCATGGTCCCGCCGCCGACCCACGCGCCGATGTTGATGTAGCTCGGCATCAGCACGGCGCCGGCCTCGATGAAGCTGCCGTAACGGGCGGTGGCCGGCGGGACCACGCGCACGCCCGCGGCCGCCCAGTCGCGCTTGAGGGCGATCTTGTCGAAGAACTCGAAGGGCCCGAGCTCGATCGTGTGCAGCTCCTGGATCGCGAAGTACAGCAGGATCGCCTGCTTGACCCACGCGTGCACCGTCCACGGCCCGCCCGCCTCGCCGGGGCTGGCGACGCGCAGCGCGCCCCGGTCGAGCAGGGCGATCGTCTGCAGCACCGCCTCCCGGTGCTCTGGATCTTTTAATAATGGGCCGCGCTCGCTGAAGCAGGCGCTCACCCGGGCCTCGAGCGCCGCGATGACGGGGTCCTCGTGCATGACCCTGGCATCGCACGGGCGGCAGTGCCCGCGCAAGCGCCCTGGCGACGACCCGGACCCTGGCGTCGATGCCCGCGTCTGCGCTATCGTCGGCCCGAGGTGTCCATGTCTCTTCGCCGCGTCCTCCCGCCGCTCCTCCTCGCCGCTCTGGCCCTTGGGACAGCCGCCGCTCGCGCTGGCGAGCCCCTGACCGCGCCCACGGACGAGGGTGTTTATCAGCAGGAGCGGGCGATGGCCCAGCGCGCCAAGGACCGGAGCGAGGCCCCGGCGACCGTGACCTTCGAGCGCGGTGGTTGCCTCGCGGACCCGAAGCAGTGCAAGTGTCAGCACGAGGACAAGGCCAAGAGCGACCTGTGCTCGGGCATGCTCGGTTATTTCTGTCCTGATAGCACCGAGCGTTACCTGGCCTCGTCGTGCATGAACCTGTTCGGCAAGGCGACGCTGTGTCAGTGCGCGGCCAACCAGCAGATCCAGGCGTTCGTGAAGGCCGAGGACGCCGCCCAGGCCGCGGCCGACAAGAAGGCCGCCGCCAAGGCCAAGAAGTCGGCCAAGCCGGTGAAGGCCAAGTAGTGGTTTTGGGCCCTGCGCGGCCGCTCGCCGCGCTCAGTGGTCGAACAGGGCGAGCAGCTCGGCGTGGTGGCGGGCGGCGTCCGCGTAGCCGAGGTCGATCAGCCGCTTGACGTACTCGCGGTCGAACAGGACATAGCTGGCGAGGTCGCTCTCCTGGCGCGGACCGTCGGCGGCGACGGCCCAGCGGATCCAGCGGGCGACGACCCCGGAGTAGCTGCTGAGGCCGGTGCGCTGCACGACCTCGAAGGCGACCCGGCCGAGGTCCTGGCTCGGCGTGATGTGCACGGTGTGCACGTGCGAGTAGGCGGTCGACTTCTCCTTGTGCATCGCCTTGGCGAGGCGATCGGCGAAGTTGTCGCCGAACTCCCGCGCCCCCGCGGCGAGGATCTGGTTCATGCGGTAGATCCGCTCGAGGTCGTTCTCGACCTTGTCGAGCAGCAGCACGTTCAGCACCTTGCCCATCATGAACATCGCGCTGGGGAAGGTGGACTCCGCCTCGTTGCGGATCTGCTGGAACTCGCCGTCGTCGGGCTTGTGCCGGAGACCGATCACCAGCAGCCTGGTCGCGCCCAGCCGCATCGCCGGGCGCAGCGGCGTGTTCTGGCGCAGGCCGCCGTCCGCGAACAGCTGGCCGCCGACCTGCACCGCCGGGAACAGCACCGGGATCGCCCCCGAGGCCAGCGCGTGCGCGGCCGTGATCGGCGTCAGCACCACGCTCTGGCGCTGCGCCGACGGCCAGTGCGGCGGCAGCTTGCCGTCGGCCGTCTGCACGAAGATCGTGACGCTGCCGGTCGCGACCTCGGTCGCCGTGCACGAGATCGCCGAGAGGTGACCGCGGTGCAGGTTGTCGGTGATGCCGGCCCAGGGCAGGCGCGAGCGCACCAGCGCCTGCATCGCCCGCGGGTCGACCAGCCCGCCGATCTGCTGGCCGTGGGTGGTCTTGCGGCTGACCTTGCCGAACAGCACCTGCGGCAGCGCCCGCATCTGTGACCAGCCGAAGCGGCACACCTCGTCGAGGTTCAGCTCCGACCACACCCGCGCCAGCAGGCGCCCCTGGGCCTTGGGTCGGTCGGCGGTCGCGGCGATGTACGCCCCGTTGATCGCGCCGATGCTGCTGCCGGTGATGATGTCGATCCGATTCTCGCCCTTGAGGCGCTCACGGATGTAGCGCAGCACGCCGACCTCATAGGCCCCGCGCGCGCCGCCGCCCGACAGCACGAGGCCGACCCGCGGTCGTTCACCGCGGGGGACCTCGATCTCGGGCAGGGGCAGCTGGTCCTCGGACGCCGCTCTCAGAAGCCGATCTTCCGACACTCGCACTTGCTCTCGTCGACGCAATCGGCGGGCGCAGCGGAGTTGCTGCCGTTCATCGTGACGTTGAAGACCCGCTCCGCGTCCTGCGGGTACTGGTTGATGAGCGTCCAGATCGCGTCGGTGCTCGCGCCGTCGCGGATCTGCCCGGCGTCGGCGTTGGTGAGGAACGGGACCTCCACCTTCGCGGTGCCGATCACGGCGTTGCCGTTGATGACGAAGGGCCCGGCGCTGGCCGTGACGTCTTTGTACACGCACTGGGACTCGTCGAATTTGCCGAAGGCGTCCTTCGGACAGCCGGCCCCGGTCGCGTTCCCGTAGTACTCCAGGACCGCCGAGTCACAGGTCGAGCCGGTGCACTTGTACTGCTTCTTGAAGGTATAGCTGTTGGGATCGATGCACGGGTGGATGCAGACCGAGAGCTTCACCGGGATCGGATCGCCCGGCTGGACCGCCGTCGGCATGCATGCTCGGCCGCGGAAGAACGGCAGCGCCACCGCGTTGAAGTTCACCGGCGCAGGCACCGGTCCGGTCGCCTCGACGTCGAGGTCCTGCGGCACACACTCGTTGACCGTCGCGTCGCAGGCCTCGCCCCGGTTGGCGCAGGGTTTTCCCGTAAAACACTCGCTCGAGCCCTCGGAGGGGGCGCAAGCCGCGATGGCGGCCGCTGTCGACAGCACGACCACGACCCATGGATTCGTCCGCTGATAAACCATCGTGATTTTCCTCGTCTCTGGTCGCATCGTACCGCAGCAATTCGCCGCGGTGGAGCTTCGCAGGGAGCGCTGTGCGTGAGGTCTCCTTTCGCTTTGTCGCGACAAGTGGCGCGCCTTCCAAAACGACAGGTATGTAAGCTTTCGCGGCGCACCTGGCGACCACCGACGGGCGCGTTTGCGAGCTGGACCACACAATTTTCCTCTGGAGTAAACCTCATGCGCTCGATCACAACCCTGACCCTCGTCCTCGCACTTGGCCTTACAGCCTGCCCCGCCGACAAGGACGACACCGACTCGGCCACTGCCACTGCCACGGTCACCGCGACCATGACTCCCGTGACCATGACCGACGGTGACACGACCACCGGCGGCGGCACGACCACCGGCGGCACGACGGCTGACATTTCGACGACCGTGACCCCGCCGACGACCACCGACGGCACGACCGCCGAGCCGGTGACGACGACGGAGTCGGTGACGACGACGGATGGCACGACAGTGGAGCCCGGCACGACGACGGGTGGCACGACGGCGGAGCCCGGCACGACGACCGGCGGCGGCGCGGACGAGTCGCCCTACAACGGCTGCGCCTCGAACGCCGACTGCGGGATGGGTGCGATCTGCATCAACTCGGAGGTGACCGGCGGCCAGATCAAGGGCAGCTTCTGCTCGCCGACCTGCTCGGGCCCCGGCAAGATCTGCCCAGATCAGGCGCCCGGTGTCGCCACCTCCCAGGGGCCGCAGTGCCTGTTTGGGCCCCAAGACATGCCGCCGACCAACTGCGGGATCGTCTGCGCGGTCGGCATGGACGAGTGCGGTCCGGAGTCCGACTGCGAGGACCTCGGTCAGCCGCCGCAGATGGGTGTCACCCTCGGCATCTGCACCGTCCCTCCGTGAGCCGGGATTGAGCGCGCGGACCGGTCGATGCCGGTCCGCGGCTTCATCCGCGGCTTCAGTGGTTCAGTGACTGCATCACTGGTTCAATCGCGTCACGCGCTGGCGGGAGCCTTGAGCTTGTCCGCCAGCTCACCGCTGGCGTCCATCTCGCGGACGATGTCACAGCCGCCGATGAACTCGCCGCCGACATAGAGCTGGGGGATCGTCGGCCAGCTGGAGAACTGCTTGATGCCCTCGCGCACGGCCTGGTCCTGCAGCACGTTGACGGTCTCGAAGGGCACGCCGTGGCGCTTGAGCACCTCGATGACCGCCGCCGAGAAGCCGCACTGCGGGAAGGACTTGTTGCCCTTCATGAACAGCACCACCCGGTTGTTGGCGACGAGGTGGGCGATGTACTTGTGAACGTCGAGCTCGGTCATGGCAAAGGCTCCTGGACCGGGAGAGGCGCGGATGCGCGACGACCCAGGTCCTGCTGGTGACGGGTGATACACGCGGATGCGGGCGCCAGCAAGGCAGGCGACGCTCGCGCGGCTGCCGGATGGGCGCGGCCAGGGGCGAAGGACGCCGCGATCTGGCGCCGGGGAACAAGTTTGGGCACATTCACGTCGTTTCCCCTCGCCATGGTGTATCCGAACCCGACCCCGGACCTGACGCGTCGCCGCTTGCTCTTCTCCGCCCTCGGCGCGGCGACAGCCCTGACGCTGCCGCGAACCGGCCACGCCAGGAAGGTCCCGCCGCCGGAGGACCCGAACGCGAAGAAGATCCTGATCCTCGGCGACAGCATGATCGCCGGCGCGGTCGGGCTCTACCTCGAGAATGGCCTGCGCCGGGATCACGGCTACAACGTGCGTCGCAAGGGCAAGAGCAGCACCGGGCTGGCGCGCCCGGACTTCTTCTCGTGGCCCAAGGAGGCGGCCGCGCAGGCCGAGGCGTTCCCGGCGGACGCGGTCGTGGCGATGTTCGGCGGCAACGACGTCCAGGGCCTCTACATGGGCAAGGGCGAGTGGATCACATGGCCGGAGCCGGGCTGGCACGCCGAGTATGCGCGCCGCGTCAACGCCTTCGCCGACATCGTCGCGCCGCAGGGCCAGCCGCTGTTTTGGATCGGCATGCCGGTGATGCGCCCGGAGAAGTTTCACGTGCGGGTCCAGCGGGTCAACACGATCTTCCGTGCGGAGATGGCGATCCGTCCGGGCGGCCACTTCATCGACATCTGGCGGCTGCTCGCCGACGAGGATGGTGGATACCGCGACCGCCTCGACATCGACGGGATCCCCGGCGGCAAGACCGAGCGGGTCCGCGCCGGTGATGGGATCCATCTCAGCGTCGCCGGGGCTTATCGCGTCGAGGCCCACGTCCGGGCGATCATCCATCAAGTGCTCTCGAGTGATCAGCCGACCCAGCCGACATTTGCGGGCGCCGAGCCCCTACCCAGCGCGCCGGCCCTGCCCAGCGACGGGGCCTGAGCGCGACCACCAGACCTTAGCGCGACCACCAGACCTGAGCGCGACCACCAGACCTGAGCGGTGCCCCGGAACTGAGCGGTGCCTGAGCAGTTCGCGCGGACCCGCGCGCGAACGCTGGTTCTGCGCCGGTCCTTGGGGCAAGATGGCCGCGCTTGACCCCGGCCCACACTCCGCGCTTCCGCGATCGATGGATCGCCGGGATCCTGCGCTTTCACCGGCTCGTCCTCCTCCTCGCGCTGCTCCTCACGGCGCTCTCCGTCTGGGGCGCCTCCCACCTGCGCATCGACAGCGACCTGCGCGCGCTGCTGCCGGCCAAAGACCCGGTCCTCCTCAACCTCGACCGCATTGAAACGTCGTTCGGCGCGCTCGGCAGCGTCAACATCGTCGTCAAGGACGGCGACCAGGCCCAGCGCCACGCCTTCGCCGACGCCCTCGCCGAACGCCTCGAGCACTGCGAGCTCGTGCGCGATGTCGAGTACCGGCTGCGCAGCGACTTCTTCGCCGAGCACGCCCTCTACTACCTCAGCGACAAGGAGATGGAGGAGCTCGACGAGCACGTCCAGGCCTGGACCCACTACGAGCTGTGCAAGGCCGAGCCCGATGTCTGCCTCGAGCCGCCCGACGAGGCCGCCCCGGAGGCGCTGCGCAAGTTCGTGCGCGAGAAGCAGGACGCGGCGCTCGGGCGGACCAGCTTCCGCGACTACTTCGAGCGCGAGGGCATCGAGGCGCTGGTGATGCTGGTGCATCCGACGGGGGCCTCGAGCGACCTCGACTTCTCGCAGCGGGTGACGCGAGAGATGCGGCAGCTGGTGGCGGAGGTGCACGGCCAGGCGAACGCGCCGTGGGCGGGCGCGATGACCGTCAACATCGTCGGGCCGTACATCATCAAGGCCGACGAGCGGGCGACGATCAGCGAGGACATGCTGAAGAGCGGCGGCTTCGGCCTCCTCGGCGTGATGCTGATCCTGTACTTGCTGCTGCGCTCGGGTCGCGCGGTGTTCACCTTGCTGGTCCCGCTGCTGTGCGGCGTCGCCTGGTCGCTGGCCTTCACGCAGCTGGTGCTCGGCCACCTCAACACCCTGACCAGCCTGATCTCCACGGTCGTCATGGGCGTCGGCATCGACGCCGGCATCCACTTCCTGCTGCGCGTGCGCGAGGAGCAGGCCGGCGTCTCCGACCGCGAGGCGATCGCGCGCGCCTTCGGCGGTCTGATCGTCCCGCTGCTGATCGCCTCCGGGACCACGCTCGGCGCCTTCGCCGTCATGGCCAGCTCGGCCTTCCCCGCGTTCCAGGAGTTCGGCTTGATCGCCGGCTCCGGCGTCGCCCTGTGTCTGCTGGCGATGGTCACGGTCTACCCGGCCGCGCTGTGCCTGAGCGGCGTCAAGCGCATCGTGCCGCGCCGCCGCGCCGATGCCGGCGGCCTGCTCAACCGGGTCGTGCTGCGCCGTCCGGGGCTGACGCTCGTGGTCGTCGGCCTGATCAGCGCCGTCGCCATCTACGGGGCGCGCCAGATCCACTTCGAGAACAACGGCCGCTCGCTGCAGTCGGACCGGACCCGCGCGCAGGTCGAGCAAGACATCTTTCTCATCAGCAAGATCTTCAACAAGGACATCCACGCCGGGATCCTCGTCGTCGATACGCTCGAGCAGGCGCGCGATGTGCTCGGCACCGCGCGGGCGCTTCACGCCCAAAGGGTCGCGGACGGCACGACCACCGTCGCCGAGCTGTTCGGCGCGCCCGACCTGCTGCCCGACCCGACCATCGACGTCGCCAAGCGCAGCGCGGCGATCGCCGCGATCACCGAGGACATCCCCGAGAACACCTGGACCCGCCTCGATGAGCGCGCCGCGAGCAATGACGCCGCGGCCGCCGCGGGCAAGGACACGGGTGGTCTCAGCGCCGAGGACGCTCGTCGGCTCCAGCGCATGCTCAAGGCCAAGCCGGCGAGCCTCGATCAGCTGCCGCCCTCGGTGCTCGACAGGGTCCGCAGCCCGGACGGCAAGTTTGCGATCTACGCCTACCCGAACTTCGACGCCGCCGACATCACCCAGGGCGTCGCGTTCATGGCCGAGACCGCCGTCTACACCGCGCCTCTGGCTGGGCCTACCGATCATGCCGATCATGCCGATCATGCCGACTCCTCGGAGCGGGTGTTCGTCGGCGAGACGACCGTGTACGCGATGATGTACCGGATGATGCTCAGCGAGGCGCCCTACGTGCTCGGGACCTCGGCGGCCCTGATCGCGCTGCTGGTGTTGATGCAGCTGCGCTCGTTCGGCCAGACCCTGCTGACGCTGATCCCGCTGGGCCTCGGCATGTTGTGGCTGGTCGGCCTGATGGGCCTGCTCGATGTCCGCTTCACCCTGTTCAACATCCCGATCTTGCCGGCGATCCTCGGCATCGGCGTCGACAATGGGGTGTACCTGACCGACCGCATCCGCCGCCTGCACGGCGAACCGGGCGGCCTCGCCAGCGCCCTGAGCGGCACGGGTGCGGCCATCCTCGCCGCCACCGCGACCACCGTCATGGGCTTCGCGGCCTTCCTGATCGCCGACAACGGCGGCCTGCGCGGCATCGGCAAGCTCGCGGTGCTCGGCATCGCGATCGCCGCCTGCACCGCGCTGCTGGTCCTGCCCAGCATCGCCGCCCTGTTCGGGCGCCGGCGCCCCGAGTAGTTCGGGGCCCGAAGCAGTTCGGGCCGCTCGCGCCTATCGGGGCGAGCGGATCAAAGCCCGGAGCTCAGAGCGTCGAGTAGACCGCGTGGCGGCCGACACCGATGCGCTCGAGGCGACCGGCCTTGACCAGCAGGGCGAGGTGATGGCGCAGCACCTTGCGGTCGATGCGGGTGTACTCGGCGATGTCCTCGACGGTCACGTCGCCATTGCCCTCGACGAAGGGCAGCACCTGGCGGGCGACCTCGTCGGTGGACAGGCCGCCGTCGTCCGGGGGCGCTTCCTTGGCGGTGGGGGAGACCTCGATGTCGGCGAGCTCGTCCTCGAGGATGCGCTGCTTGGGCTTCTTCTTGGCGCGCACGACCTCGTCGTTGGCGCTGACCTCGGGGGCGGCGAAGCCGTCGCGCAGGTCATCGAGGGTGATCTTGCCGAACTGGGCCCAGAGGCCGCGCGACTCGAGGTAACGGACGAGGTCGCCGAGGGTGACGCTCTCGCGGTTCTTGAGGCCTTTGAGGGTCTCGAGGGCGCTCAGCCGCTCGAGCGCGCCGTTCTCGGCCCGGAAAATTGCGTTGGCATCTCTTGTCATCGAACTACCTCCTCCATATGGCGGATCGACGCGATCGGCGCAAGCCGGGCCCCACCTGACACCCCTCGCTTCCCGGGTAAGATCCCTGGGATTTACGCGGAACCGAGCGGTTGAATCAGGTGCCCGGAGAGATCTCCCGGACCCGTGTGCACCGCGTTTCGCGCTCTGAGCAGCATCGCACTGTGTACCCAGAACACCCTGCGCATCAGTGCGCATGTCGAACTGTGCAGCGCTGCCTGCGCTCGGCGGCGGACACTACGCAGGTACGTCGGCGCCCCTGCCTGGGCGATCTCGGAGGCGCGACCAAACACCATTCCAGGCGCGGCTCCGGTACCAAGGGACATGTGGGCAACTTGGGGAACACTCGCGGTTTTGCGCCCGGCCACGTGGCCGCGCCCGGTCGCGAACGCGCACTTCGCCAACTTGCGTCACCTCAACATGTTGTGGTTTATAGGCAGCCCGACGCCAACATGTAGGGTCGACACCGTGCGCGACCCTGCTCCCGCGCGGTTCTTGGCTTCCCTGTCAAGCGCGTCGTCGCTCGCCCAAGCTCGCCCCCCTCGAACCCAGGCCTCCCAGGCCCACCCGGCGGACCCCCTCCTACCACGGACGGGTTCGCGCGGTTTGGCGCCTCGTCGCCGCGTGTCCACCTCTTCGTACCCCCTCCCGGAGTTGCCCCCATGAAGCTGTCTCGGCTGTTCACCCAGAACCAAGCTCGCTCCTACGCCGGCGTCGCTTTCGAGCGCCGTAGTTCGCGCATCACGAACACCAACGGGACCGTTGTGTTCGAGGCCGCCGACATCGAGGTGCCCCAGGGCTGGTCGCAGGTGGCCGTCGACATCATGGCGCAGAAGTACTTCCGCAAGGCCGGGGTGCCGGCGCGGCTGCGGCGGGTGCCCGAGGAGGGCGTGCCGGAGTGGTTGTGGCGCAGCGAGCCCGACGAGCTCGAGCTGGCCAAGCTGCCGCCGGAGCAGCGCAGCGTCGGCGAGACCGACAGCCGCCAGCTCTTCGACCGCCTGGCCGGCTGCTGGACCTACTGGGGCTGGAAGCACGACTACTTCGCCGACGAGGCCAGCGCGCGCGCGTTCTTCGACGAGCTGACGACGATGCTGGCGAGCCAGGCGGTCGCGCCGAACAGCCCGCAGTGGTTCAACACCGGCCTGCACTGGGCCTACGGGATCACCGGACCGGCGCAGGGCCACAGCTACTGCGACCACCACACCGGCGAGCTCAAGCGCTCGAACAGCGCCTACGAGCGGCCCCAGCCGCACGCCTGCTTCATCCAGTCGGTCAGCGACGACCTGGTCGGTGAGGGCGGGATCATGGACCTGTGGGTCCGCGAGGCCCGGCTGTTCAAGTACGGCTCGGGCACCGGCACCAACTTCTCGCAGCTGCGCGGCGAGGGCGAGCCGCTGTCGGGCGGCGGGCGCTCCAGCGGCCTGATGAGCTTCCTGCGGATCGGTGACCGCGCCGCCGGTGCGATCAAGAGCGGCGGGACCACCCGGCGCGCCGCCAAGATGGTCGTCGTCGACGTCGATCATCCGGACATCGAGAAGTTCATCGACTGGAAGGTGATCGAGGAGCAGAAGGTCGCCGCGCTGGTCGCCGGCAGCAAGCTCTGCAATCGCCACCTGAACCTCGTGATCGGCGCCTGCCACTCGGGCCCGCCCGAGGGCGAGGACCGCTTCGACCCGCGCAAGAACAAGGAGCTGGCCGCGGCGATCCGCGCCGCCCGCCAGTCGGAGATCCCCGAGAGCTACGTGCAGCGGGCCGTCGCCCTCGCGCGCCAGGGCGCCCGCGGCATCGAGTTCGAGGAGTACGACACCAACTGGGACTCGCACGCCTACTCGACCGTCGCCGGCCAGAACTCCAACAACTCGGTGCGCGTCACCAACGAGTTCCTGCGCGCCGTCGAGGAGGACGGCACCTGGGACCTGATCCGTCGCACCGACGGCAAGGTCCATCGCACCGTGCGGGCCCGCGAGATGTGGGACAAGATCGCCATGAGCGCGTGGTCCTGCGCCGATCCGGGCCTGCAGTTCGACACCACGATCAACGAGTGGCACACCTGCCCGGCCGACGGCCGCATCAACGCCAGCAACCCGTGCTCCGAGTACATGTTCCTCGACGACACGGCCTGCAACCTGGCCTCGTTGAACCTCAGCAAGTTCATGGTCGAGGGCGGCCCGAACGCCGGCGACTTCGACGTCGCCGCGGTGCGCCACGCCTGCCGCCTGTGGACCATCGTGCTCGAGATCTCGGTGCTGATGGCCCAGTTCCCGAGCGAGGAGATCGCCCGCCTCAGCTACAAGTTTCGGACCCTCGGCCTCGGCTACGCCAACCTCGGGACCTACTTCATGCTGCGCGGCATCCCCTACGACTCCGACGAGGCCGTGGCGATCTGCGGCGGCATCACGGCGATCATGACCGCCGCTTGTTACAACGCCAGCGCCGAGCTGGCCCGCGAGCTCGGGCCCTTCCCCGGCTACGCCCCCAACCGCGAGACCATGCTCCGCGTGATCCGTAACCACCGCCGCGCCTCCTACGACGTCGCCCGCGGCGAGTACGAGGGCCTGTCGACCCCGCCCCGCGGCATCGACCAGAAGGTCTGCCCGCCCTACCTGCTCAAGGCCGCCCAGGACGAGTGGGACAGCGCGCTGCAGACCGGCGAGCAGCACGGCTTTCGCAACGCCCAGGTCACCGTCATCGCCCCGACCGGCACCATCGGCCTGCTGATGGACTGCGACACCACCGGCATCGAGCCCGACTTCGCGCTGGTGAAGTTCAAGAAGCTCGCCGGCGGCGGCTACTTCAAGATCATCAACCAGTCGGTGCCCGCGGCCCTGGCGACCCTCGGCTACACCGACACCCAGATCTCCGACATCGTGCGCTACTGCAAGGGCTCCGGGACCCTGGTCGGCTGCCCGCGGATCTCCCACGCCGACCTCAAGCGCAAGGGCTTCACCGATGAGGCCCTCAAGCGCATCGAGAGCGAGCTCGCCGGCGCCTTCGAGATCGGCTTCGTGTTCAACCGCTACGTGCTCGGCGACGACTTCTGCCGCGACGCCCTCGGCCTCAGCGACGCCCAGCTCGCCGACCCGATGTTCAACATGCTCGAGGCCCTCGGCTTCAGCACCGACGACATCTCGCGCGCCAACGACTTCGTGTGCGGCACCATGACCGTCGAGGGCGCGCCGCACCTCAAGACCCAGCACCTGCCGGTCTTCGACTGCGCGAGCCGCTGCGGCCGCTACGGCCAGCGCTACATCGCCCCGATGGCGCACGTGCGCATGATGGCCGCCGCCCAGCCGTTCCTGTCGGGCGCGATCTCCAAGACGATCAACATGCCCGGCGACGCGACCGTGGCCGAGGTCGGCGAGGTCTACCTCGCGTCCTGGAAGTACGGCATCAAGGCCAACGCCCTGTACCGCGACGGCAGCAAGCTCAGCCAGCCGCTCAGCAGCGCGATGGTGGTCGAGGTCGAGGACGGCAGCGAGCAGACCCTGCACACCAGCCAGCCGCAGGTGATCGAGAAGATCACCGAGCGCATCGTGCATCGCTACCTCGCCAAGCGCCGCCGCATGCCCGACCGCCGCGCCGGCTACACCCAGAAGGCGACGATCGGCGGCCACAAGGTCTACATCCACACCGGCGAGTACGCCGACGGCGGCCTCGGCGAGATCTTCATCGGCATGCACAAGGAGGGCGCCGCCTTCCGCAGCGTCATGAACTGCTTCGCCATCGCCATCAGCCTCGGCCTGCAGTACGGCGTGCCGCTCGAGGAGTTCGTCGACGCCTACGTCTTCACCCGCTTCGAGCCCAACGGCGCGGTCCAGGGCCACCCGCGGATCAAGATGTCGACCTCGATCATCGACTACATCTTCCGCGAGCTCGCCGTCACCTACCTCGGCCGCAACGAGCTCGCCCACGTCAACCCCGAGGACTGCGAGCCCGACTCCCTCGGCAGCGACGACCAGAACCCCAACGCCGTCGACTTCTCCGAGGAGGAGATCGTCAGCGAGCGCGTCGTCACCCCCGGACCGCTCAAGCTCAGCGTCGACGTCCCCCGCGCCGCCCAGGTCTACGCCGCCAAGCCCAGGCGCCAGCCGATCGAGGTCGAGGACCGCACCGCGCCTCCCGCCCCCGTGAAGCCCGCCCGCGTCGCCGCCTCCAACACCGGCACCGTCGCCGCCGCGGCCGCCCCGACCCCCAGCGTCAGCGAGCAGGTCCGCGTCGCCCGCATGCAAGGCTACGAGGGCGACGCCTGCACCAGCTGCGGCAGCTTCACCATGGTCCGCAACGGCTCATGCCTGAAGTGCGTCACCTGCGGCGCGACCAGCGGCTGCTCCTGAGCCCGGGCTTCACGGTTGGTCGCGGGCCGCCCATTTTGATCCCTGGGCGCCACCTGCGATCATCAGTTTGTGCTTCCGATCATCTCAGGCAAGCAGTGCATCAAGGCCCTCGGGGCGATCGGCTACCGTGAGCTGCGGCAAAAGGGCAGCCACGTTCGCTTGACCTGCGAGGGCCGAAACCCGGTGACTGTGCCTTTGCATCGCAGCCTCGACCGGGAGACGTTGCGGAGCATCCTCCGCGCCGCGGAGCTCTCGGCCGAGGAATTTATCGCCCTGTTGTGACGCGGATGACGCCACTCGTCTCCGCGCATGGTGAGCGGGGCGAGCGGCGTTCTTCGGGGCTTGAAGTTCCTGGCCCTGCGTATACGCTCAAAGGTCATGAAGCTCCCCGTGATCCTGCGCCCCGGAGAAGACGGCTGGATCGTCGCCGAGTGCCCGGTCATCCCCGGGTGCATCTCGCAGGGCCAAACCCGGCAGGAGGCGCTCGACAACATCCGTGAGGCGATCGAGTTGTGCCTCGAGACCCGCGAGGAGGAGGCGTCGTGGACGCTGCCTCAGCGCTATGAAGTGGTCGATGTCGAGTTCGCCGCCTAGGAGGCGCAGTATGTCGCTACGGTCACGAACAGCGCCCGGGTCCTGGCTGCGGGGCGGGGCCCTGCTGTTGACGGGCGTGGTGCTGGGCGCGGGGCTGATGGTCCTGCGCGGGGCCGATGCGGAGCCGGTCAAGCCGACGCCGGTCGACTACTCGCGCTACCGCAAGCTCGACCTGCTCGGGCGCTCGCTGGCGATCATCGAGCAGCACTACGTGCGGCCGGTGGACAGCGAGCGTTTGATCTACGCGGCGATCGGTGGCCTGGTCGCCGAGCTCGACCCGCACAGCGAGTTCTTGCCGCCGGGTGAGGCCAAGCTGCTGCGCGAGGACATCGAGGGCAGCTTCGGCGGCGTCGGCATGGTGGTCGTCCTCCAGCAGCAGACCCAGCCGCAGGCGCGGGTGGTGCTCGAGGTCCGCGAGGTCATCGCCAGGGGTCCGGCGATGCAGGCCGGGGTCAAGGTCGGCGACTTCATCTCGGCGATCGAGGGCAAGCCGATCGGCCACTTCTTCGACCTGCGCCGGGCGATCGCCACCATGCGCGGCGCGCCTGGCACGAAGGTCAGCTTCACGATCGAGAGCCCGGTGGTGAAGGGCATCGCGACCCCGCGCAACATCACCGTGCTGCGCGAGTTCATCGACAGCCCGGCCGTGCTCGCCACCTACCTCGGCGAGGGGCTCGGCCACGTGCGCCTGCGCGACTTCTCCGAGACCGCCGCGCACGAACTCTCGGAGGCGATCGCCACCATGAAGACCGCCGCCGGCAAGGGCGGGCTGAAGGGCGTCATCCTCGATCTTCGCGACAACGGCGGCGGCCTGCTCGACCAGGCGGTCGCGGTCGTCGACCTGTTCGTCGACTCGGGCCCGATCGTGCGCACACGCGGGCGCATGGGCAACCTGCTCGACGAGTCGTCCGCGCTGCCCGGCGGCGCGTGGTCGCGGGTCCCGCTCGCGCTGTTGATCAACAAGGCCTCGGCCTCGGCCTCCGAAGTGGTCGCGGGCGCGCTGCAAGATCACCGGCGGGCGCTCGTCGTCGGCGAGCGCAGCTACGGCAAGGGCTCGGTGCAGGCCCCCTTCGAGCTCGGCGACGGCTCGGTGCTCAAGCTGACGATCTCGCTCTACTACACCCCCAAAGATCGGCTGATCCAGGCCAGCGGCATCCAGCCCGACGTCGTCGTCGGCACCACCCTCCCTGTCTATAAGGACAGCCTGCCCGAGCTCGAGCCCGAGCGCGCGCACCCGCGGCACCTGCGGCCGGAGAACTTCGGCTACCCCGCCCGCGCCCAGGGCGACGAGGGCCAGGCCGTGCAGGCCGCGGGCGACGACGCCCAGCTGCGCGCCGCCGTCCAGCACCTGCGCGGTCACCTTCAAGTCCAGTCACGCGGCGGTTCGCGCGGCGGCTCGCGCGGCGCACGACGAGGCTGACAAGTGGCGAGCGAGTCGAGCGAATCGGACCCGCGGGAGCCCGCGTTGCGATGGAGCCTCGCGCTGTGGGGTCTGCTGGCGACGCTGCTGTTGTGGCTGGCCCCACCGCCGCCGCCGCCGCCGGTGACGAGCGCCGAGGACGAGGCGATCTTCCAGCGCACGGTCGATCAGACGGTCGAGAAGACCCGGCGCTGGCAGCAAGAGCGCGGCGACGAGACGATCGAATGGGACCAGGCGCGCGGTCACCTCGCGGTGGTGATCGACGATGTCGGCCGCGAGCTGCACCTGTTCGAGCAGCTGCACGCGCTGCGCTACCCGCTGACCTTCAGCGTGCTGCCGGGCGCGGTTTATGCCCCCGGGGCCCAGCTGCGGCTGCGGGCCGACCGACGGCGCCCGCGAGAGATCTTGCTCCATCTGCCATGTGAGCCGGAGGACCCCGCGAAGATGTTCGAGGGGGCCGAGTCGGGCGAGCTGTTCCTGCGCGTCGGCGACCCGCCGGCGCAGCTACAAGCGGCCCTCACGGCGGCGCTGCGCCGGGTCCCGGGGGCGGTCGGCGTCAACAATCACATGGGCTCGCGGTTGACGGCCGAGCGGGCCGCGATGGACGCGTTGATGCCGGTGTTGCGCGCGCAGGGGCTGTACTTCCTCGACTCCCGGACGACGCCGCACAGTCAGGGTCTCGCGGCCGCGGAGGAGGCCGGGTTGCCGGCGCTCGGGCGCGACCTTTTCCTCGACGCAGATCCCTCGCCCGCGGCCGTCTTGGCGCAGCTCGAGCTGGCGGCCGAGCGCGCCCAGGTGCGTCCGCTGGTGGTGATCGCTCACCCGTCCCCCGAGGTCGTGGAGACCCTGCGCGAGGGTCTGCCACGACTGCGTGCCCGGGGGATCGGTGTCTACCCCCTGAGCGAGCTGCTCGCCCACCTCGCCCCGCGAGATCCGAGATAATCATTTAATGTCGAATACTTACGAGATTTTCGAGCGTGCCGGAGGCCGGTCCGGACGAGCGGGCGCGCGACGCCGCGGGGGGCGCTTCGCTCGACCCTGGGCGCTGCGACCGATCTTCGCGTGTGCGTCAGGCGGGCCAGCTTCGTCGCTGACGGCCGTGTCCTGGCTTGACAGTAATTCGATCCGCTTCCTACCCTAAAGCTCACGCGATGGCCCTGCGACTGATCATCGAGGACGAAGAGGGTGCGACGACGATTGTGCCCCTTGGCGAAGAGGAGGTCACGATCGGCCGCGAGCCGGGCAACACCATCCAGCTCACCGAGCAGAACGTCTCGCGTCAGCACGCTCGACTGACTCAGAGTCAGGACGGCTGGGTGATCGAGGACCTCGACAGCTACAACGGCGTCAAGGTCAACGGTGTGCTCGTCGAAGGGTCGGTGACCCTCAACGAGGGCGACGTGGTGCAGATCGGCGACTATCACCTCGCCCTCAGCAACAACGTCGAGCAGACCACGCTGAACATCGAGCGTCCCGGTCAGGCGGCCAACGAGCCCAACCGCATGACGCCGAGCGTCGACCTCCCGAAGATCTCGGCGGCCGAGGCCGCGGGCCTGTCGACGCCGAACTACGCGCCGGCCAACGACATCGGTCGCCCGCGCGACGACGACCGCGAGGGCGGCAGCAACCGCGGCCTGCTGTTCGGCCTCGGCCTGGTGGCCTTGCTCGGCCTCGGCTTCGTCGCCTTCAAGTTCCTCGGCAACGACGGCACGCGCGCGAGCAACGACGAGAAGGGCGTGCGCTCGCCCGCCGGCCTGCACGACAGCACCGAGCCGCCGATCAAGGCCGTCTCGCCCGAGCTGGTGCCGACGCCGGAGCCCGATCCGCCGGAGGTGAAGGATCCCACGACCGCGCCGGGGCCCGATTTGACCACCGGTGAGCCGGAGGACGTCCCGGTCGAGACGCCGACCAAGAAGGTCGTCAAGCCGGTCGTACCCAAGCTGCCGGTCGACCCCAAGCCCAAGGTCCCCAAGCCCGAGGTCCCCAAGGGCGACCCGGTCGCGCTGCTCGAGGATGCCCGCAAGGCCAGCCTCGCCGGCAACGCCACCCAGGCCTACGACCTCGCCCGCAAGAGCTACGACGTCGACCGCAACGTCTCGGCGCTGCAGCTGATGGGCGTGTCGGCCTGCAAGATGGGCGACACCACCAAGGCCAAGTCCGCCTACAAGAAGCTCGAGGCCTCGCGGCAGAAGCAGCTCCAGGCGATGTGCGCGGAGAAGGGCATCGTGCTCGAGTGAGGCCCAGGCCGCTGTGCTAATGCTCGCGCATGCGCCCCCGTAACGTCGTCTCGCACCGCTCCCTCGCCTCCCCCCGCTTCCTCGCCTCCCCCTTGGCGCTGCTCGTGCTCGCCGGCATCGGCCTCCCGCGCGTCGCCCTCGCGGCCGGCTGGGAGGACGCCACCGCGAAGACCATCGGTGTCACCGCGGAGTGGTCGAACAAGCTCGAGCTCGCCGACATCAACGGTGACGGCCGGGTCGACATCATGTTCGCGAACGGGGCCGGCTACTCCGGGCCGGACGGCGGCGAGCAGAGCCGGGCCTTCCTCAACCAGGGCGCGGGCAAGCCGTTCATCGAGGTCAGCGAGGACGTGTTCGGGGTCGTGAAGGACCAGGCCCGGGTCATCAAGGCCGGCGACGTCGACGGCGACGGCGACCTCGACCTGGTGGTCGGCAACACCTTCGAGACCCAGAGCCGGCTGTACCTCGGGGACGGGGCCGGGGGCTTCATGGAGGCGAGCGGGCAGCTGCCGCAGGGGCCGGCGAGCATCGGCGACCTCGAGTTTGGCGACGTCGACGCGGACGGAGACCTCGACCTCGTGCTGGCCGACTGGGGCCCGGGCAAGGCGGGTGGTGCGGGTGGGGTCACGAAGTTGTGGACGAACGACGGGGCCGGCAATTTCAGCGATGCGACCGCGGCCAACATGCCGGCGATCCAGGTGTCATGGTCGTGGGAGCTGGAGCTCGCGGACGTCGACAACGACCTCGACCTCGACGTGCTGGTCTCGTGCAAGACCTGTTCGGGCTCGTTCATGTTCCACAACGACGGGGCGGGCAAGTTCGTCGACGCCTCGGATCAGCTGCCGCAGTTTAAAAACAACTACGAGTTCGAGGCGATCGACCTGAACGGCGACGACTTCGTCGACCTGGTCACGATCAACGACGGCCCGAACTTTACCGAGCACATCTTCCTCGGCGACGGCATCGGCGGCTTCGACGACGCGACCGACGAGCTTTGGCCGGATGCCGCCCAGGACCCGGGCGACGACAACATGGTCGCGTTCCTCGACGTCGACAACGACGGCGACGCCGACTTCGTGATCTGCGGCCTGTTCGGCAACGACGACCGATTGATCATCAACGACGGCGCCGGCAACCTCAGCCTGCAGGCGGGCGCCTTCTCGCCGGCGAACTCGCCCGGCAGCCTCGCCATCGGCATCGCCGACCTCGACGGCGACCACAGGCCGGACGTCGTGTTCGCCGAGGGCGAGACGCCGCAGAACGCCGAGCGCGTGTTCTTCGGCGTCGATGTCCCGGTCGACACCGCCGCCCCGAAGATCTCGCTCGTCGATGTCGCGGAGGCCGGCGGCGGCCTGCGCGTGCGCGCCCGCATCCATGACAACAAGACCCCCGTCATGGGCCACGACTTTGATGAGGTCGTCGTCGAGCTGCTGTGCCCCGAGGTCATGAAGGTCCCGATGACCTGGTACGGCGAGGCCCTGTGGCGCGCCGACATCGACGCGGTGCCCGCGTGCGCCACCGCGGCCCAGGTCTGCGCCGCCGATGCGGCCGGCAACCGCGTCTGCGGCGCGCCCGTGGCCCTGGAGGGCGGTGGGACCAGCGGCGAGACCGGCGATGAGACCGGCACGACCGCCGGGACCGGCGACCCGACCACGAGCCCCACGAGCGGCGATGCGAGCGGTGACGTGCCGACCACGGGTGGCATGCCGACCACCGGCGCCGACAACAGCTCGGGCGTCGACGCGGACACGGACGACCCGGTCCCGCAGGATCCCAACGACGGCGGCTGTGGCTGCCGCAGCGAGGCGCCGGGTGGCGGCGGCCTGCTGCTGGGCCTCGGCGGCCTGCTGCTGGCGCGCCGTCGCCGTCGCTAGCGTGTCATCACGAGCCGCGGCATCGGACCGCGGCTCGTCGGCTCACAGCGGCACGATGCAGGAGTTCTTGGGGCCGAGCCACGAGAGGGTCTGAACCCAGAACTTCTGGATCTGCGGGATGTTCTTCCACTCGGAGTCGAACTCGATCCACTCGTCGCCGAAGATGAAGAGGCGGCCGTTGCCGCGGTCCTGGACCACGCCGACCGGCCCCTGCGGCAGGGTCATGATCGTGTTGTTCATGCCGACGCCGTCCTGGACGATGTCGATGAACAGGCCGCCGTAGAACGAGATCGAGGTCAGGCCCAGCGTGATCGGGTGCGGCATGAAGTTGACGATCGGGCCGCTGAAGAACCCCTTGCTGGTGTTGTAGCTGAGGCCCATCGGCTTGATCAGCGAGTTCGGGCGGTCGGCCGCGAACTGGGCGTTGGTGAAGCCGGTCATCGCCATCAGACCGCCGCCGGACTCGACCCAGGTCTGCAAGGTCGCCGCCTCGTCGGGCGTGTAGCTGCGGACCATGTAGTCGAGGATGATGATGTCGTATTTGCTGACCGTCGCCTTGTCGAGCACGTCGGCCGGGTTGGTGTGGATGCGGTCGACCTCGGTGCCCTGCGCCTCCAGCCAGCCCTGAAACTCGGCCGAGGGGTTGGCGCCCTGGTTGCCGAGCAGGGCGATGTTGAGGCAGTCGCAGATGCCGTCGCCGCCGACGTCGACGTTGTCGATGTTGCCGTCGCAGTCGTCGTCCACGTCGTTGCAGACCTCGGGCCCCGGGACGCAATCCGGCTCGGTCGTGCTGCTCTCGCCGTTGGTGGTCTCGGCGGTGGTCTCGCCGGCGGTGGTCTCACCGGTGGTCGTGGTCTCGCCGGTGGTCGTGGTTTCGCCGGTGGTCGTGGTGCCGCCGGTGGTCGTGGTGCCGCCGCTGCTCGAGTGGGTGTCGGTGGCCGTGACCTCGCCGGTGGTGTCGGTGGTCGTGTCGGTGGCCGAGCCGGTGTCGGATCCGCTGTGACTCAGGTGCCCGGTGGTCGGCGTGCCGGTCGCGGACTCGCCGGTGGTCGAGGTGGTCACCTGTGACGCCTGCGTGGTGCTGGTCCCGTTTTCGCCGCTGCTCCCGTTGTCGGTGTCGGTCCCGGAACTGCTGCTGCCACAGCCGATCGACGTGGCGCTGATGAGGGCGAAACAACCGCGTTCAAACCAAGTTTTCATCGCAAGCATGGGGCCACCCTAACACGGGGGCCAGCACAGGGGTCTGGCGGCCCCATGGCCGCTGAACATCGTTCTCATGCGCCCAGATCGCGCAGCGCGATCCGGGCCGCGTTGTAGCCACACATGCCGTGCACGCCGCTGCCGGGGTGCGTGTAGCTCGAGCACAGGTACAGGCGGCGCACCGGCATACGATGGCGAAAGTAGGGGAACATCGGGCGAAACACGAGCTGGCGGTTCCAGCTGTTGGCGCCGCCGCCGAGGTCTCCGCCGATCAGGTTCGCGTCCATCGCCTCGAGCTCCGGCGGCGTGACCACGCGGCGCGCGAGCACCAGCGCGCGAAAGCCCGGCGCCATCGCCTCGATGCGCGCGTCGACCCGGTCCGCAAATTGCTGGGCCATCGCGGGCCATCCACCGGGCAGCTGCGAGGGCACGCGCGAGTATGCCCACAGCGTGTGATGTCCGGCCGGCGCGCGCGTCGGGTCCGCGAGGCTCTGCTGGCCGATCACCAGGTACGGGTTGTCCGGGACCTCGCCGCGGCGCACCTGATCCGTGAAGCGCTGCAGGTCGGCGATGCTGTCGCCGACGTGCACGACCGCCGAGTCCCTGGCCTCCGGGACAGCCCAGGGCACCGGCCCCGACAGCGCCCAGTCAATTTTAAACGTGCCCCAGCCTTGCGGGAAGCGGCGCATGAACTTGAACACGCGCCCGGGGACGTGCTGGCGATCGACCAGGTCGAGCAGCAGCGAGGGCGCGCTGGTGTCGGCCATCACCGCCCGGGTCGCGCGAATGCTGGTGCCGTCGGCGAGCTGCACGCCCTCGGCCCCGCCGGCGCCGACGAGCACCCGGGTCGCGCGGCTGCCGAGCCGCACCGCGCCGCCGTGGCGCTCGAGGATCGCCACCAATGCATCGGTGACCGCCTGGGCGCCGCCCTCCGGGATGCAGTAACCGGCGGTCGCCGCCGCCATGCCGAGCATGTAGCCGACCGCGGCGCCGGTGAAGTCCTGCGGGCCGATGTCGACGTGCATCGCCAGGCCCGGGAACACCCGCCGCGCCGCCTCGCCGTGGAACAGCCGCCGTGACAGGCCGCCGGTCGACGACAGCATGATGCGCGCGAAGCGAAAGATGTCGAAGGGCAGGAGCTTAATAAGGGGCCACAGCGTCGGCAGCGGCCCGAGCAGGAACCCGAGGATGTGCGGCTCGACGCTCTTGTGCCACAACGCGAGCGCGCGAAAGGTCGCCCCGTCGCGCGGGTCGCCGAACTTCTGCGCCGAGAGCTCGAGGTCGCGGCTGATGCAGGCGACGCTGCCGTCGGGCGCCGGGTGGCAGCTCTCGATCGGCATGTTGTGGAGGGTGATCTCGTTGTGCAGCTCGAGCGCGCGGAAGGCCGGACTGATGCGCGGGAACGGGAAGAACGCCGCGCCGACGTCGTGCACGAAGCCGGGCAGGGTGGCCTGCTCCGAGCCGACCGCTCCGCCGGCGCGGGTGGCATGGGCCTCGAGCACCAGCACCTTGAGGCCGGCGCGGGCCATGACGCAGGCGGCGACCAGGCCGTTGGGGCCCGAGCCGATGACGATCACCTCGGGGTCGCCGCTCGCGCTGCTCATCTTGTCGTCACGCCTCCTCATGCCTCCCAGGCGGCCGTGGCCGGCGTCTCGAGCAGGGCCTCGACGTCTTCCATGGTCAGCTTCTTGCCGGCCGTGACATCGCGTCCGAGGGCCGACTCGGCGACCTCGCGCTTGCGGGCGCCGAGCTCGACCATCTTCTGTTCGACGGTGTCCTCGACGACGAGCCTGTAGACCATGACGGGCTTGTCCTGGCCGATGCGATGGGCGCGGTCGGTCGCCTGGTCCTCGACGGCGGGGTTCCACCACGGGTCGAAGTGGACCACGGTGTCGGCCTCGGTGAGGGTGAGGCCGGAGCCGCCGGCCTTGAGGGAGATCAGGAACACCGGCGGGCCGGACTTCGACTGGAACTGCGAGACCATCTCCTCGCGGTTCTTGGTCCCGCCGTGCAGCCACAGGAAGTCGATCTTCAGCTCGTTGAGGGCGTCGCCGAGCAGCTTCTGCATCTCGACGAACTGCGAGAACACCAACACCTTGCGGCCGGAGCCGACCGCGTCGGCCATCAGCTCCTTGAAGGCGTCGAGCTTGGCGGACGGCGGCAGGGCCGAGGCGTCGGGCAGGCCGAGCAGGCGCGGGTCGCAGCAGACCTGGCGCAGGCGGGTGAGCGCGGCGAGGATCGTCATCTGCGACTTCTCCAGGCCGACCTCCTCGACGCGGCCCTGGATCTCCGCCTTGGCGGCCTTGAGGATGCGGTTGTAGAGGCCGAGCTGGCTCTTGCCGAACTGCACGAACAGCGTCTGCTCGGTCTTCGGCGGCAGCTCGGAGGCGACATCTTCCTTCTTGCGGCGCATCACGAACGGCCGGATGCGCGCGCGCAGGGCCTCGAGGGTCTTCAGGTCGTGGTCCTCGATCGGCCGCACGTAGTTCTTCTGGAAGTCGGAGAGCTTGCCGAGGAAGCCCGGGGCCAGGAAGTCGAAGATCGCCCACAGGTCGATCAAGTGGTTCTCGACCGGCGTGCCCGACAGCGCGAGCCGGTGGTCGGCCTTCAGCAGCTTGGCCGACTTCGCGGTCGTGGTCGCCCAGTTCTTGATGTACTGCGCCTCGTCCAGGATCGCGTAGCGGAACCGGATCTTGCTCAGCTCGTCGATGTCGCGGCGGAGGATCGCGTAGGTCGTGACGACGATGTCGGCCTTCTTGAGCAGGCGGCGACTCTCGGCCCGGTCGGCGCCGTGCCAGGTCGCGACCGTCAGCGTCGGGGCCCACTTCTTGACCTCCTGCCGCCACACCGACAGCACCGAGGTCGGACACACGATCAGCGAGGGGGCGTCGCCCTCCTCCTCCTTGGCCTTGGTCAGCAGCGCCAGCGCCTGGACCGTCTTGCCGAGGCCCATGTCGTCGGCGAGGATGCCGGTCATCTGGTTCTCGTGCAGCTGCCACAACCAGGCGAAGCCGGAGCGCTGATACTCGCGCAGCTTCGCGGTCAAGGCCTTGGCCTTGCGCGGCGCCCGGGAGCTCTTGTCCCCCGTCATGTTCTCCATCAACTTCTTGACCTCCTTGGCGACCTCGGCGCTGGGCGCCGCGCCGAGCAGGCGACCGAGGGTCCCGAGCTCGAGCGTGGAGAGCTCGGCGTGCCCGGCCTTGTCGAAGTCGATGGCGCCGGCCGCATCGGCGATCGGCTGGAGGATCTGCGGGTCGAGCTTGGCGACCGAGCCGTCGGCGAGGGTGACCCAGCGGCGGCCCTCGTGCAGCCAGCGCAGCAGGTCGCGGAACGAGATCAGGTCGTCCTGACCGTCGATGTCGACCACGGCGTTGAGGTCGAGCACGCTCGCCTCCTTGTTCGACACCGAGATCCTCGGCATCGGCGACTTGCTGCGGATCTTCGGCAGCACCGGGATGCGCCGCTCCCAGGTCTCCGGCAGCAGCGGCAGGCCGACGATCAGGAACTCGACCGCGGCGTCGCCCTCGGCCGCGAAGGCGTCGTCGTTGGGGCTCCAGCGCAGGCCGAGGTCGGTCACCACCTTGCGCGCGGCGGCCTCCGCCACGAGGTCGCGGTAGAAGGTCAGGGTCTGGTCGCCGAGGTTTATCGAGTAGCGCGGCGACTCCGGGTCGTTGCCGGTGATGCCGAGGGTGACGTTGCTGTAGCGGGCCGCCAGGCTGATCTTGACCTTGCTGGGCTCGGCCTCGACGCTGGCGACGATCTGGTCGACCTGGCGCGAGTCCGAGGCGAGCGCGAACAGGTCCCCCTGCGGCACGCCGACCGAGTGCAGGGTCTCCGACAGCGCGTCCATCTGCTGGGCCGAGACCCGCGCGTCCATGACGATGCGCGCCTGCTTGCCGATCGCCTCGAGCACCCAGGGCGGCGTGTCGGGCACCTGGAACACCTCGGCGGTCTCCGGCAGCAGGAACCAGGTCGGCGCGCCGGCGATGACGCGCCCGCTGTTGACCTCGAGCGTGCGGCCGCTCGAGCGGTGCTCGAGGAACGCGTGGAGCTCGACGCTCGAGTCGCCGGCGCGCGGCTCGGCGCGGATGCGCAGGACCAGCGGCTCGCCGACGAATTGCAGCTTGCCGACGCCCTTGAGGCTGACGGTGCTGCCTCTGGCGAAGTAGAGCAGGCCGGCGAAGGCGGCGTCGTCGATTGTGTGACCGCCGTCGTCGCTGTCGTCGACCTCCTGGTCGAGGAAGTGCACGATCATGCGGTCGGCCGGGCTCATGCCCTCGTAGCGCTTGCGGCCGGCGACCGGGGTGCCGCCGCCCTTGAACACCAGCACGTGCCAGTGGCCCTTGCGGATCTCGACCTGGTAGCGCTGTTGGTTGGTGGTATTGCCGCCCGTGAGCTCGTGGACCCACGGGTTTTGGGTCATCGTGATCTCGCCGCCGGCCTGGAACTGCTTGCGTACGGTCAGCGCGAGGGCGACCGCGTGGTGGCAGATGCGCTCCCAGCCGTCGGTGTAGGTCGGGCAGGTGCAGCCGGCCTCGAGCGTGCCATCGGGCTGCAGCTTCAGGCTGGTGTGGTGCGGCAGCGGGTGTGAACCCTTGACCTTGCCGCGCAGGCAGCCGCCGTCGAAGACGATGTCGATGACGGTGCGGCCGACCTCGAACAGCTCGACACCGGCCGCGAAGGCCTTCCTGCTGACGAGCTTCCCGAGGGTCTCCGGCTCGAATAGAGGTAGGAACGCTTCGAGTGTGGACACGCGATATCCTGCGAATAGAGGGCTTGCGAATGGAGCCTGCGGTGTGCGGACCGCTGTCGGCCTCGAGGTTGTCGGCCGCGTACCAACGGGATGCGGCTCGAACGGGAGCGACGCGGCCCGGCGGCGTGAAGCGGACCTCAACGGGGATCTCCGCTCCACCTGCGACCGCGGGCTTTGAGGCGAGTTCAGGCCTGGCAGGCCATGAAAGAACTCGCCCTGGGCCGATCGCGACGCTTCGCGGCAGCTTTAACACGCCAGGGATCGCAGGTCCAACGAAAACCAGCCGCGTGGGGCTCAGCGCCTCGCCCCGTCGACCGGCGCCGCCTGCGACCTGTAGGCGTTGCAGCCGGTCCCTGGCGCCCCCGGGTCCGAATTTCCGCCCGCCGTCGGCGACTGTGTTATTTCCGGCCGAACAGATGTCCGCCGAAGGCCTTCAGGACAGCGCAGACGACCCGGGGGTCCGCCTCCTCGCGGCCGCAGTACGTGACCTCGATCCGCGCGAGCTGCTGCTCGTCCACTCCGGGCCGCTGCCTGGCTTGCGGCCGGGGGCTACCCGCCTCATCCTCGATGTCCGCGAGCGCAGCTCCGACGCCATCTGCGTGCCCGCGACCCGGTATTCCCTCGGGGCGACGAACTCGGGAACCAGCGGTCTCCCGGCGGCGCTCGCCGAGCCGCGCTTCGCGGCCGCGGTCGTGTGGCCGCGCGCGCACCTCGGCAAGGACTTCAGCGAGACCTGCCTGGCGCTCGGGGCCCTCGCACTTCGTCCGGGGGGGCGGCTCTACTGCGCGGTGCGCAAGAACAAGGGCGGGCCCTCGCTGGCGAAGGCGATGACGGCGCTGTGCGGCGACGTCGAGGTGCTCGAACGCGACCTCGGGTATTTCCTGTACATGGCCGAAAAGCCAGCCCGCTTCGATGTCGAGGCGGCGCGGGCCTACCTCGCGGTCGAGTACGAGATCGCCGACCCGCTGCTCGGACCGGCCCCGCTGCTCGCCGTGCCCGGCGTGTTCTGCCGCAAGCACCTCGACGACGGGACCCGCGCGCTGCTGCTCGAGCTCGAGCGCCAGGATGTCCTCGGGGACAGGTGGCCGCGCCAGGTCCTCGACCTCGGCGCGGGCGTCGGTCCGCTCGGCCTGTGGGCCGCGCGCCGCTGGCCCGAGGCCCGCGTGCTGGCCGTCGAGAGCAACCTGCTCGCCGCCGAGCTGATCGCCGAGAACGCCGCGCGCTTCGGCTGCGGCCCCCGCGTCACCGTGCTCGCCAGCGACGGCCTGCCCGCCAACGGCCCCCAGCGCGGCCACCTCGACCTCGCCCTGGTCAACCCGCCGACCCACGCCGAACCCGAGGCCTTCGCGCGGCTGATCGAGCCGCTGAAGACCTGGCTGCGCCCGGGCGCCCCCGCATGGTTCGTCGTCAACCGCGCCGAGCGGCTCGGCCAGGTGCTCGGCCGCAGCGGCGCCGAGCTCGTCAGCCATGACGTGCCCGGCTTCACCGTGGTGCGCGCGAGCTGGCCGCAGGGCCGATGAGACATGTCTCAAAGGGCATGACCCTATGGGCATGTCCCAAAGTCCAGGACAAACCTCGAGATCAGAACTAGCGCCGGCCGTGGCGCGCCAGCC
>NZ_JACCSO010000637.1 GCF_013812955.1 Nannocystis sp.
TCCGTCGCGCGCGCAAGCTCGGACGCCAGATGATCGCGGTCGGCACGGAGCGCCGCGGCCCGGAGCGGGCGCGCCGTAGTCGTTGACGGCGCAAGGCTGATCTGGCTCGTCGGCGTCCGCTTCCGCAACGCGGCGGCGACCGCCGAGGCCGGCTCTCGGAGCTGCCCCAGCCACAACGACCACTGCCGGGCGCTACGCGGTTCCAGCAGTGGCGAGACCCCGGCGACAAGACCGAGCGCGGCCGGCACAACGCGCGGGCTCGGCATCGCCGCGAGCACGCCATGAGCGACGAGCAGCGCGAACAATTTCGGGCCCGAGTAGGTGACGTCGGGGAGGCCGAGTCGATACCCAGCGGGCATCGCCTCGAGAAACTCGATCGCCGTCGTCACCCCGAGCACGCCACGCGGGAGCAGTGTCACCGCCTGCCGGCAATGCGCCGCGAGCAGTGCCTCAAGGTCTACCTCGCCTCCGCGACCCCGACGATCTTCGGCCCGAATACCGCGGAGAGGTCGTGCAGCGCCAAACTCGTTGCGGCCCCTCGGTTCTTTGCCATTTTCCACCAGCCAGCTCCCCGCACCTGATCCGTCATCTCATCCGCCATACATCCCGCCAGCTCAAGCGCGTAGCGGGCATCAAGTACGGCATATCTGATCGAAGGGGTCAACCGTAGGCAATCCCTCACGGGCGGCGGCCCCACAACTGGGGCCGCTCGGGGCGCGGTCTGACCCGTCATGTTCGGGCCCGCTCACGCAGCCGCGAGTTACCAATGTTTCGATCTCCACGATCCCGATCATCTCCATGATCTTCGTGCTCGCGCATCCCGGCCGGAAAGCCGCTCTGGAAGGCCATGGAGATGGCCACGTTTCGGCAGTTACGAAGGTTCGCCTCGAGGCCAACCAGAACAACGACGACCACCCCCGAGGTTCGGGCCCTCGAGCAGCTCCATGATGTATGCGGTGCTGTCGAGCGCCCCCGTGCCAAACACCCGCACGAGATTCGTGTGGCGCACCTGCGCGGCCGCCTGCGCCTCCTGGACCATGTGCGCGCAACTCGTCCGGCTTGAGCAGCTTGAGCGCCACCTCGAGCCCCAGTTGCCCGTCGGTGCCCCGGTGGACGTCGGCCATCCCGCCGCCGCCGATCTGCTCGCGGACGGTATAGCGGCCGTCATCATGGGTCCGACCTTCGGCGTACGGCCGCCAAGCGGCGCCTCGGCCTCGGCTGACCGCTCTGGCCTGCGAACGTCGGCCCGCATCATCGTGCGCGGAAATAGGTTGTCCGCGCGCGCGGTAGTTCCCGGCTCCGAGCCGATCGAGCCTGCCGAGTTAGGCGAGGTCTGCGGCGTGAAAGGGCCAGTTCGCTTGGTCGCCTGCTCGGCTGTCGCACGGAGCTGCGTGATATCGTCAGCATCGATCCCTCGGGCGAGGAGCCCCCGCACGTTGTCTATGCCGATGTCGACTGCTTCTCGCGCAACACCCCGCAGGGGCTCGTCTCCATCGACGCGGAGGGCGACGGCCCCGCAGCACTGACCCTCCACCCGCATCCGGGCGACGCCCGCAGTGAGACCTCGGAGCCGATCGGTCTACTGGACCCGGACGTCACCTTGGAGTAGTCCGACGGGCTCATGTTGCTGGAGGTGCCCGACTACCCGGTACCGGCCCCACTGTGGTTCGCACCCTTCGACGGCTCGATACCTCGCCGCCTCGCAGATCGCGTCACCCAATTCTGTCGGCTGGCGGAGGGGCGGGTGCTCACGGCGCTCAACGTCGGCGAGGATGGCCTCGGGGACCTCATCGTCGCCGACTTCAATACACGCGAAGAGACCGGGAGGTGGTCGCAGCGTTCGTGTCGTCCAGGTGGGACGTGGGCGACGATATCGTCCGCTATGCGGTTGTCGATGGTGAACGCTCGGGCGTGTGGATGGTGCGTCTTCTGCCACCGTGAACGCAGGCACTCGAGAGATCGTCGTCGCCGGACACGCATCGCGCGAACCGGGACGACGGGCCGTCGCACGGCCGATGCCGAGGGCGCGGTGCGTGACCGGCCGACAGATCCGCCTCACAGAGGATCGCGCCCCCCTCTCTTGGACTTCGGCTGCCACCGACTCGCCGACTCCGCGTCAGGCACGCTGATCAGCGTTCTTCGCATCGGGGTGAAGCGAGGGCGGTATCCGTTGTAAGGCTGCGCATCGAGACCGACGTCCGGGTCCGCTTCTGGCTGCCGGCGAACATCGAAGTGAGGTGCGGCGTCGCGTGCCGCGGTGGCAGGCGCGCCCGTATCGCTCGCAATCTCCGCTGGAGAATCAGATATGCACACCCCTGGCCTGTACGGCGGCCCGCTTGTAGCGTTTTCCGTTAGGAGGGTTGATTCTGGCGTCATCTTTCTGCCCTGCTCCTCAAGTGCATCCATGGCTTGATCGGCGTCCTCGAAGGGCACGCCTAACACGCGTCGCGCGAAGAAGGTGATGGCCTCGGGGATTCGGTTCGCATGGAGAAGGCTGGTGAGATAGGCCGCGTCGTCTGCCTGCACCTTTCGGCGCTCGGCGAGTTCACTCTCTACCGCAAGCAGCCGCACGGCCAACTGTGCGCGCTCGTGCTCGGCGGCGTCTCGTGGCGCCTCTGCGTGGTCCTCTACGGCGACCTGCGCCTGCACAGCGCACTCCTCGGCAGCCGGGCGATGCTTGAGCGCTTGTTGATACTCCTGATCCTTGCGCGTGTAAGCGCGGATCCAGTGCCCTAGCAGTTCGCTGGCGAGCGCGGCCTTCTCCTCAGCCTTCTCGCGCACCTCGACCTGCCGAGCCAGCTCGGCTTGAAGGACCACGATCGCGGCACGAGCGGCAGCGAGCTCGTCCCCTGGATGTGGCGCGGATATCGTCGCCGCTTCATGTGGTGCCGATCGCTCCGGTGCTGTCGGTGCCGCGGCCGGGCGCGGATCGTTCGCCGTCGGCCCGGGGTACTTTTTGGATGATGTTGGGTCGTCGACGAGATCGAGGTTGATGTGAAGCGCATCCGCGAGGCGGATGAAGACGTCGAGCGACATCCGGTCGGGGCGCGAGAGGCTCGCACTGGTCTTGTCGATGTCCAGGCCGATCGGCGGCAGCAACTGCTCCCAGGTCCAGCCCTGGCGTCGTCGCTCAGCGTCGAGAAAGGCCACTAGTACCGCCGGCCCGAAGTTCTCCAAGGGTGTGCCATTCCTGGATCCACGCGTAGGGCAGCCTGCGCACCCGGGAATAAAGGAAGTGCGAAAACGATCTCCTTGGCATGCCCGCGCCGAAGGC
>NZ_JACCSO010000643.1 GCF_013812955.1 Nannocystis sp.
CATGCAGGCCGATCTCGATGAATTGCGGGCGCTCATCGCCAAGCTCCCGGCCGACGCCCGCGAGACCGCCGACGCCCTCGACGAGCTCGCGCGCCGCTTCAACTACGATCGCATCCTCGAGCTGACCCGGGTCGCGCTCGCCAGCGCTTAGCGATGAACCAGCGCCATCCATGGCTCCCCATCGACTATGCGCGCTTGTGCGCACTCTCGGGCCATCACTGGCCGATAAATTAATACCCGGGGAAGCTTCGCTCGAGCGAAGCTTCCACCATGGCCAGAGTTCGCCAGGTCCGCTCGTCGAAGGTCGGTCGGCTGCACCGTACGAGCGACGTGCCGCAGGCCGACCGGCTCGGCAATGTCCGTCAGCTGGTCGCCGCGATCCGTGACGGCATCGAGCACGCCGGGACCTTGCTCGAGCTCCTCGACGTCGATCACCGGCACTTCCGGTACTACCGGCAAGCGGCGGTGATCCTCGGGGTCGTCGAGTTCACCGCGCGCGGCGAGCTGTCGGTGACATCGCTCGGGCGGCGGTTGCTCGCCTCGGTGGAGGGCTCGCGGGAGGAGCGGCAGGTGTTCGGCGAGGCGATCGGCATGGCCCGCGGATTACGGCCGTTCGGATCGTTCTTCGCCGGCGAGGCGCTCGACCTCCGCACGGTGACGCATCGGCTCGAGGTCCTGACGGGTCTGTCGCACACCACCGCCCAGCGGCGCGCGCACACGTTGATCAAGTGGCGGCGCTATGTTCAGGGCCCGGACGCGGAGAAGGACGGCAGCCTCGATCTCTCCGACCCCGCGCCGCAGATCGAGGCCCTGGTCGCGCGGCACAACGCGCTGGCCAAGCAGCAGACGCTGCAGTGGTTGATGGGGGTCGAGCCCAGCCGCTTCGAGGCGATCGTCGCCGACCTGCTGCGGGCGATGGGCTACGTCGACGTCGTCCAGCGCGGCGGACCCCTCGATGGCGGGGTCGACGTCGTCGCCCGGCGCGTCGATGCCTGGGGCCACCGCGCAGAGATCGCCGTGCAGGCCAAACGTTACTCGGCCCCGGTCGGCCGGCGGTTTGTCGACGAGCTGCTCGGCGCGTTTCGCCGCCAGCACTTCGCCGAGGCGCTGCTCGTCACGACCTCGGACTTCTCGGTGCACGCGGTCCAGGCGGCCCACGGCGAGCCGAACCTCAAGCTGGTCGACGGCCCCAAGTTCGTCGACATGCTCGCGGCTCACGGCGTGCTGTTGCAGGTCGGCAAGTTCGGCGAGCTCAAGCGGCAACCGACGCGCGCGCCGTGAAGGCCTCGTTGTGGGTGGCGACCGCGCACGCCGTGTCGAACAGCAGCACCTCGCTCGCTGCTCGGCCTCGCCCGCCGTCGTCGCCGCGTCAATGGATCCGACCGCCTACGGCCTCGCGGTCGCTCCCGCCGATGCCACTGCGGTCGACGTCGCCGGGGCCTTCGGGCGCAGCACCCCGAAGACGAGGTTGCGCTCGTCGAAGAAGCGCCGCGCCGCCGCCTTGACGTGATCGCTGGTCACGTGCGCGAGCACCGGCGCGAGTTCTGTCGCGGACACGAAGTCCTCGCCGAACCAGTACGCGTCGCGCAGCTGGTTCGACCACCACCAATTCTCCTTCGCGTCGGTCTCACGGGCGCGCCTCAGCTGCTCGCGGACCTTGACGAGCACCTCGTCGGAGATGCCGTCCTTTTGGATCGCGCGCAGCACGGTGAGGGCTGCATCGCGGAGCTTCTCGACCTTGGCAGGATCACAACCGAACGAGATCGTCGCCTCGCGGCGCCCCGTCGGCTGGCGCGAGAGCGACACCGACGAGCGCACGCCGTAAACGCCGCCCATGTCCTCGCGCAGCACCTCGCGCAGCCGGATCTGCAGCACCATCGACAGCACCCGGGCGTCGTGGCTCGCCGCGCGCGTCCACCGGTCGGGCGCGCCGAAGGTCATCGACACATAGCTCTTCGGCTCGCTGCCTTGAAGGACCTGCTTGCTCAGCTTGCCCGTCGCGTAGCCGATGCCGACGTCCTTCCACTTCTCCGGCGCGCCCGTGCTGGGCAAGCTCCCCAGGTATCGCTCGACGAGCGGCTGCAGCCGCGCCGGGTCGACGTTGCCGACGATCACGAAGGTCATGCCGGCGAAGTTCGAAAACCGCTCGCGATACACCGCGTGCGCCGCCTCCAGATCCACCTTCGCCAGCATCTCGGGGGTCGTCGGCAGGCGGCGCGGATGGTGCTTCGTGCGGACCGCGTCCATATCCTCGTAGAAGCTCACCTCGGGCAGCAGACGGCGATTTTGCGCCCATTCGAGCTGCTGCGCCCGCCACACGGCGAACGCGCGCTCGTCCTTGCGCGGCGCGGTCAGCCGCAGATACACGAGCTGCAGCGCCGTCTCGAGATCCGCGGGTCGGGCCGAGCCGCGCACCGTCTCCGAGAGGTCCCCCATCGACACCCAGGCCCATGCGACCTTGCCCTGCAGCGTCTTGTCCAGCGCCGTCGGATCGAGGTCTCCCAGGCCACCCGCCGCGACCACCGAGGTCGCGAACCGGGCATGAACGATGTCCTTCACGAGCGAGCTGCCGCCCGCCTTGACGCCCTGGATCTCGATCGCGTCGTTCTGGAACGTCGTCGGCTTGACGATCACGCGCACGCCGTTCGACAGCGTCCACACCGTGGCATCCGCCCCCGCATCCCGCGTCGTCCGGATCACCTTGCCGGGCGTCGGCAACGCCGTCATCAGCGGCATGGCGGGCTTGTCCTGCCACGGCTCGACCTTCATCGTCTGCACGCTCGCCAACAGCCGCCGCACCTCGGTCTCCGTCGGCAACACCGCGCTCGCGGGCCCCGAGATCGAGACGACGCGCCCCTGTCCGTGGCCCCACGACGCCGCCAGCCGATTGAGCTCCACCAGCGTCACCGTCGGCAACAGCTCCTTGTTGAGCGCGAGCTCGACCGGTCGTCCCGGCATCTGCTGGCCCTCGAAGAAGTGCGTCGTCATCTCGCCCGCGATCGCATGGGACGGCGTCTTGTCCCACTCCGCAGCCGCGCGCTCGGCGTCCACGAGCCGATCGCTGACCCCGCGCTCGAGCTCGGCCCGGGTGAACCCGTGCTGCCGGGCCCGCTCGATCTCGCGCAAGACCGCCGTCAGCGTCTCGGCCGTCTTGCCCTGCTTCGCGTTCGCAAACCGGATGATCCCGTCGGCCGTGCGCGTCAGGTCGCTCGCCCACGACCCCGCGAACGTGAACGGCGAGTCGGGATCGAGGGCCAGCTCGCCGAGCCGCGCGCGCATGAGCGCGTGAGAGAGCCCCTCGACGACGGATCTACGATAATCCGACTTGGTCGCCTCGGGCCGATGATCGATCTTGTCGATCACCTCGACCTGCGAGAACGGCATCTCCGGGTCCGTATCGATCGTCACCGCCGTCGGGTGATCGTGCGGCACGGGCACCGGGCTTCGCACGCGCCTCGTGCCCGTCGCGTCCGTGCCCAGCCCGCCGAACCGGGCCTCGATCTCCTGCTCCATCGCCCCGGCGTCGAAGTCACCGACCGCGATCACCGCCATGTTCTCGGGTCGATACCAGTCCTCGTAGAACCGCACCAGCGCCTCGCGCGGCGCCCCCTTGATCACTTCTGGTAGCCCGATCGGGAGCCGCTCCGCGTACTTCGAGCCCTGAAACATCACCGGCCACTGCTTGTCGTTGATCCGCGCGAACGCCCCACGCCCCAGCCGCCACTCCTCGGTGACCACGCCCCGCTCCTTCTCGACCTCGTCGGGCTCGAACGATACATCGCCGGCCCAGTCCCGCAAGATGTCCAGGCCCATCCCCATCATCTTCCGGTCATCGGTCGGCACGGTCAGCATGTAGACCGTCTGGTCGAACGACGTGTAGGCATTCACGTCGGGCCCGAACCGCATCCCGATCTTCTCGATATAGTCGATGATCGCCTGCTTCGCGAAGCGCCTGGTCCCGTTGAACGCCATGTGCTCGACGAAGTGCGCCAGTCCGCGCTGGTCGTCATCCTCGAGCACGGAGCCCGCGTTCACCGCCAACCACATCGCCGCGCGTTGCTCGGGTTTCTTGTGGCTCATCACGTACACCGTCAACCCATTCTTCAGCGTGGTCCGCCGAATCTGCGGATCCAGCGGCGTGGGCGACATGACCGGCACCATCGGCACCATCGGCACCACCGGCGCGACCGGGACCGCGGCGACGACCGAAGATCCCTCGCCGGCGGTCGATGGCGGCGGGACCACCGTGCCAGCGCGCTGCGGTGAGCCGCAAGCGACGAGAGTACCGAGCAACAATCCGAGCGTGTGATATGCGTGCATATTCTCCTCGACCCGCGGATTGCACCGGCCGTGCCTCGATAATTTCCAGTGATTCCACGAGGGCCGGCTGCGCAGTCCGCCGGCTTGTCGCGGCCCGACCCGCGGGCGTGCCGAACTGTCCATACGATCCCTCGAGCTCTACCGCGAGCAGACCTGGTCGGCCGTCAGCTCGGGGTGCTCCCACCCGACACCCCGCTCCGCGGGGCCCGGAGCCCCCGTTCTCTCCGCTGTCGGACTCACCTGCCGGACGCAGGCCTATGTGGGCATATGTGTAGCTGCCGGCGACCGTGCAAATACACAGCCCCACGTCGCCGCATTCGCCACAGCAGGCCTCCATGGGGACTCTGGCCGACAGCATCGAGCTGTATACCGAGTGCGAGATATTTGCTTGGCCTCGGGGCTGACAGCGTGTAGAGTGAGATTCTGCGACGTCTATCCCCCCGCCGGCATTTGGAGGCCATGGTGATGCAAGTCTCGAAATCTCTCATCGCACTCGTATCTGTCTTCGCCGCGACCGTCGTGACGACGGACGCCTCGGCCAACAAGAAGAAGACCCCCTCGGCGGCCGCCATCGCCTTCGCCCAGGAGACCAGCGACCTGATGACCAACACGGTCGTGGCCGCCCTCCTCCAGGAGATCGGTGAGACCACCCCGGACAACGTCAAGCAGGGCAACCTGTCGATCGGCCTCATCTTCGACGACGCGAACCTCAACATGCGCCTGGTCGGTGAGCTCGACCCGCTGCGGGACAATGACTACCCGCGCGACGACTTCGAGGAGGACGCGCTCGCCAAGGCGATGGCGGGCATGGCTGCCACGTCGGTCGAGAAGGTGAGCGGCAAGTGGTACTATCGGCGCTCGATCCCGCTGAGCAACTTCGCCCCGCAATGTGCGCTATGCCATGACAACTTCGTCGGCCTCGCCGATACGGAGTACGTCGGCGCCCTCATGCTCCGCATCCCGATCGCCAAGTGACCCGTCGCGGTCCTTGCGGGACGCGCCCGAGTTCGCCGGTGCCTTCGACCGCGCGGTGTTTACGATCGACGAGCGCGGTCGCGGCCAGCCGACCGTGAAGGCGTTCCAGCGCGTGTTCGATTGTTAGTCGGCCCGCGAACGCCTGCGTGATCTGTGGCGGATCACGGGCGCGGCCGCCCGGCGCGGCTCGTGTACGTCGATAAACGCAGTAAATCCCGTCAGAGGCTCCCCATGGCCCGACAGGCCCGATCGGACGCTCACCGATCGGCTGAGCTCGCCCTTGTCATGCGCCATCCTGCGCCTTTGTTTCCGCGGGATCCGGCGAGATGATGCAGGGGTCTTGTCACCGCGCCGCATGCGGGCGCCATCGGAGCATCATGAGCTTACACGATACGATCCTCGGCCACCTGATCGGGTGGGGGCTCTCGCGCCGCTACGAGGACGCGGCCACCGAGGGGCTCGGATTCCTCCTCCAGCGTCACCCCCAGGTCCGTGAACGCTTCGTCGCCCTCCTCCGGGCGGCCCAGCCGGAGCTCCCCGACGACCTGCGCTTCGCCACCCAGGAGTCGCTCTCCGCCGGCCGTCCCGACCTGTGCGGGCGCCACGGCGACGCCGTGCGGGTGTTCGTCGAGAGCAAGTTCGGAGCGGCGCTGACCGACAATCAACCGGTGTCGTACCTCGACCGGCTCGTCGCCGAGCCGGCCGCCTCGCTGCTGCTGTTCATCGTGCCCGAGTGGCGGCGGATATATTTGTGGCGCGAGTTGCTCGAGCGCCTGAACGCGGCGCGGATCGACCACCGGGAGATCGACCCGCAGCTGCTGGAGATCGCCGGACGGGCCCACGGCCAGCGCCTCCATATTCTGAGCTGGGCCGCCGTGTTCAAGGCGCTCGGCGCCGGCGCCGGCGACGATGCCCGCGCGAACATCGAGCAGCTCGTCGGGCTCTGTCGGATCGCCGACGACAGCGAGTCGCGCCCGCTGCTGCGCGAGGAGCTGGCCGATCCCCAGGTGCCCGCGCGCCTGATCCAGTATGTGAACATCGTCCGCGGCGTGCTCGACAAGGGCGCTGCCGATGCCTTCCGCGCGGTCAGCCGGAGCAATAGTTCGTACTGGTACGCGCTCGGCCAGAAGCTCCAGTTCACCGGCGAGAAGGCCCCGGTCGCCTGGCTCGGCGTCGATCTCATCCGCTGGCGAAAGTACGAGACCGGACCTGTCTGGCTGACCTTCGACTGGAACTGGGGTCAGGCAAAACACGTCAAGGACCGCCTCCACGGGTGGGCGAGCGAGCAACAGCGCGTGCTGTGCGACATCGACGACGGCGTGATGCTCAGCCTCCAGCTGCTCGCCGGCCGCGAACAACCCGCGGTCATCGACGACGTCATCGCCCAACTCCGCACCATCGGCGCCCTGATCCGCGGCGGCCCGGTACCCGCGGCCTGAGGGAGGCCCGGGCACCTCACGCTCGCGGCGTGCTTCGACGAACGATGTCGAGCGACATGACGTCGAACTATCCGGTCTTCAAAGGCCCCGCGAGCGTCGACGGTGCCGTCGCCGGCAGCACGATCGTGAAGGTCGATCCCCGGCGGAGCTCGCTCGCCACGACGATGTCGCCGCCGAGCAGCTGGCACAGGCGGCGACTGATCGCCAGGCCGAGCCCGGTGCCGCCGTAGCGCCTCGTCGGTGACAGATCGGCCTGTATGAACGGCTCGAACATTCGCGCCATCTGCTCCCCGGTCATGCCGACGCCCGTGTCCGCGACCTGGAACACGAGCCGGTCCTCCGCGCGCTCGATCGTCAGCGTGATCGTCCCGCGGACGGTGAACTTGATCGCGTTGCCGAGCACGTTGAGCAGCACCTGGCCGAGCTTGGTCCGGTCGCTCGTCATCGCCCCGATGTCCGCGGCGCAGCGTACGAGCAGGGTATCGTGGCTCTTGCGGAGCTCCGGTTCGAGCGCGGCGACCGCGGCCTCGACGACCACGGCGACCGGGAAGGTCTCGACCGTCAGCTCGAGCCGCCCCGCCTCGATCTTCGAGATGTCGAGGACGTCGCTGATGATGCTGAGCAGGTGCTTGCCGGCGCCCTGGATCTTGACGAGGTCGGGCTGCAGCTCGCCGAGGTCCCGCTGCGTGACCTCCTCCTCCAACATCTCGCTGTAGCCGATGATCGCGTTCAGCGGGGTCCGCAGCTCGTGGCTCATGTTCGCCAGGAAGGTGCTCTTCGCGCGGTTGGCGGACTCGGCGGCGGAGCGGGCCTCACCGAGGCGGGCGTACAACATCGCGTGCTCGAGCGAGATGGCGACCTGCGTGGTGAGCAGCTGCAGCACCTCCATGCGCTCCGGCGTGAAGGCGCCGGCCACGAGGTTGTTCTCGAGGTACAGGCAGCCGAGCGTCTTTCCCTGGTGAACGATCGGCGCGCACAGCACGGAGCGCGGCCGGAAGCGATGGACGAAGGGGTCGTCCACGAAGGGCCCGCTGCGCCCGGCGTCCGCGAGCACGACCGGCCGCGCCGAGCGGAGCGCGAAGTGGACCAGGCCGGACGGGACCACCTCGTCGTCCGCGAGCGGCCGGGTGCGCAGGAGGGTGCCGGTCTCGACCGCGTACTCGGCGACGATGTCGAGGCGGCCCTCCGTCTCGAGCAGCAGCACGCCGCGCTCCGCCCCCGCGTTCTCCGCGAGGATATGCATGAGCTTCTCGAGCAGGCGGTCGAGCTCGATCTCGGCGGAGAACGCCTGCGAGGCCTTGACGACGCTGGCGAGGTCGAGCACGCGGCTCGACGTCGACGAGCTCCCGGTCGAGGCCGCCTCCGGGGTCATGCGTGGCGGCGCCGCGCGCCGGAGGCTCGAATGCGCGGCCCGCAGCTGGTCGACCTTGGCGCTCGCTCCCCACTTGCCGTAGCGCCGCAGCGCGCTCCTGAGGTACACCGTGGCGACGCGCCGTCGGCCGCGCTCGCGGTAAAACGCCGCGGCGACCTCGTAGGCGACCGCCTCGTCGGCGAGGAAGCCGTGCTTGTGGGCGAGCGCGATCGCCTGGTCGTAGAGGTCGATGGCAGCCGCGGCGTCGCCGCGCAGGCGCGCGAGCTCGGCGGCGACCAGGTGGGCCTTGTGCGCGAAGTTCTCGGGGCAGTGCTCGGCCCATCTCGCGAGCTGGGCCGCGTGGCGCAAAAATACGTCCATCAGCCGCGCCTGCTCGTCGGCGGCGACCGTCGGGTGGATCGCGGCGATCGCCAGACAGGAGTACAGCGAGACCTCGGTGCCGAAGTGGATCCCCGTCGCGCTGGCGAGCCGCGCCTCGGCCTGCTCGCCCATGCGCAGCGCCTCGGCGGGGCGGCCGGCGAGGAACCCCAGCTGGAGCTTGACCGTGTAATACCAGCACGCGACGAGCGTCACGCCCTCGGCGTTGATCCGGCCGATGAAGGCGGCCTCGTCGAAGTCTGCGGCGTCGAGCGCGGCGAACTCGCGGGTACGACCCTGCAGGGCGGCGATGAACTGCTTCTCGACCGTCTGGAACGCGATCGACAGGCGCTCGCGCGTGCGACCCATCAACGCGATGAACTGATCGAGCTGCTGGTCGACCGCGCCGAGCTCGTCGCCGAGCCCGAGCCGATGCAGCACGATATGGTTGCAAGTATAGGACAGATACAAGAAGTCGCCGTCGTCGAGGCCCGCCTGATACCCGCGCCAGAGGTGCTCGAGGCCGCTCCGCAGCGGCCGGCAAAACGCGTTGAGGTGCCCGGCGAACAGCAGGTTGAGCCGACACGTCAGCCCCGCGCCCGGGTGGCGCTCGTTGAGCCGGAGGGCCATCCTGGCGATCGCGTGCCCCTCCTCGTGACGGCCGAGGACGTTGAGCAGCACCATCCCGTAGAGCACGTACCCGAAGGCCGACAGTGGGCCGTGGCCGTGGCGCAGCGAGGTGTTGGCGTGCTTGACCGCGGCGAGCACGTAGAGCGCCGGGCCGGTGAAGTACGCCGGCGCGGCCAAGTCGTTCAGCAGCTCGAGCACCGCCGCGTGATCGGGATCGTCGAGCGCCGGCGCGGTGAGCAGCGCCTCGAGCGAGCGCCCTGCGAGCAGCTCCGCGCTCGCGGCGAGCTCCGCCCCGATCGCCGCCGAGAGCTCCGCGTCGACCGTGGGCAGCACGACGCCGAGCTCTCGCAGGCCCGCCCGTCCGACCTCGACGGCCTCCGTGTACTTCGCCGCGGCGGTGTACAGCGTCATGCGCAGGCCGTGGACCCGCGCGGCCTCCCGCGGCGATCGGGCGCGCGCGAGCAGCAGCTCGAAGAGCCGCTCCGCCTGCGCCGGGTCGCCCTCGAGGGTCTCGCACTCGGCCCACTCGGTGTGCAGCGCGGCGGAGAGGTCGTCCCACGGCAGGTCGTGCACGAGGGACGCCCCGGCGGACAGGTACGTCGCGGCCGCGGCGTAGGCCGTCGACGCCTTGGCGCGGCGACCGGCGGCGAGGTCGAGGCGCGCCAGCTCGACGCGCGTCGCCGGGTCGGCCAGGAGCTCGCGGCCCATGTTGAGGTGATGGACGAGGTCGAAGAGCTCGTCGTCGACCTTGCCGCGGGCGCGGGCGTCGGCGAGCAGCCGCCAGCCGATCTCGCCGTGGAGGGCAGCGAGCGCCGCCGTCGGGATCAGCGAGTAGGTCGCCTGGCGCACGCGGTCATGAAGGAAGCGGAACGGCACCTGGGCCGGGACCTCGGCCTCGTCGCCGGCAAGCAGGCGGTAGCTCGCGTCGCTGGGCATCACGACGTCGCGGCCGACCGCCTCCCAGAGCAGCTCGATCGTCGCCGCGAGCGTGCGATCGCAGACGACCGCGAGCTTGCGCGCGTCAAAGTGCGTGCCGAGGCACGCCGCGCGCTGCAGCGTGGCGCGGGTCTCCGGCGGGAGCTTGCGCACCTGGCCGAGCACGAGCTCGGCGACATCGTCGGGGATCCCCGCGGTCTCGATCTGCGCGAGGTCCCAGCGCCAGCGGCCCGCGCCGTGATCGAAGACCAGCAGCCCCTCCGCGTGGAGATGGCTGAGGAACGAGCGCACGAAGAAGGGATTGCCGTGGGTCCGGCGGTGCAGGTTCGCCGCGAGGTCCTCCACCGCGGCGGGCGCGGCCCCCAGCATGTCCGACAGCATCTCACGCACGTGCTCGATCGCCAGCAGCGACAGCTGGATCTCCTCGACCACGTGGCCGTCCGCGCGCAGGGCCTCGACCGCGATCGGGAGCGGATGCAGCGGCCCGATCTCGTGGTCGCGGTACGCCCCGATCAAGAGCAGGTGCCGGGACTCCGGGTCGCGCGCCAGCGCCTCGAGCAGCCGCAGCGTCGCGCTGTCCGCCCATTGCAGATCGTCGAGGAAGATCACCAGCGGGTGGTCGGGCCGGGCGAACAGGTGGATGAAGCGAATGAGGGCGAGCTGGAGCCGGTTGTGCGACTCGGTCGTCGGCGCGGGCGGAGGCGGCGGCAAGTCACCGAGCAGGGTCCGCGCCTCCGGGAGGGTCTGCACGAGCACCGCGGCGCCCGGTCCGAGCGCCGCGAGGATCCGGGCCCGGGTCGCCGCGATCTCCGGTCCGCTCGCGGCGAGCGCGTAGCGCACGAGGCCCTCGAGCGTCTGCAGCAGCGCGGCGAACGGCACGTTGCCGCCATACTGGTCGATCTTGCCCGCGACATAGTGGCCGCGGTAAACGACGATCGATCGGTGCACCTCGTCGACGAGCGACGACTTGCCGACGCCGGAGTATCCGGACACCAGCACCCACGTGCACGCGCCCGCGGCCGCGCGCGTGAAGGCGCCGAGCAGCGCGGCGACCTGCGGCTCGCGGCCGTAGAGCTTCTCCGGCAGGCGGAAGGTCGCGGCGCGGTCGAGCTCGCCCGGGACGAAGTCGTCGGCGATGCGCCCGTGCTCCCGGAGCTGGGCCGCGCAGGCCGCGAGGTCGGCGCGGACCCCCTGCGCGCCCTGATAGCGGTCCTCGGCGTTCTTGGCGAGCAGTCGGCCGACGATCGCCGCGAGCGCGCGTGGGACCCGCGGGGCGACCTGGTCGAGCAGCGGCGGGGTCTGGGCGATGTGCGCGTGGACCAGCTCGAGCGCGCCGCTCTGCGGGAACGGCCGGCGCCCGGCGAGCAGCTCGTAGTACGTGACCCCGAGCGAGTACAGGTCGGTCCGCTGGTCGAGGCCCCGGTTCATGCGGCCGGTCTGCTCCGGCGACATATACGCGAGCGTGCCCACGAGGTCGCCGAGGGGCGCCGGCCCGGTCGCCTCGCGCGCGAGGATCGTCGAGATCGAGAAGTCGGTGACCTTGACGACGCCCGTCTCGGGGTTGATGAGGACGTTGTCCGGCTTGATGTCCTTGTGAATGATGCCGTGCGCGTGGATCTCGGCGAGCGCCGCGGCGAGCTGCAGGCCGATGTCGAGGAACTCGGCGAGCGCGAGCTCGCCGCGCTGGTGGAGGTGCTGGCGCAGCGTGACGCCGCCGAAGTCCTCGAGCACGAGCGCCACCACGTCGCCGAACTCCTCGAGCGCGAGCACCTGAGTCGCCCCCGCGATCGCCAGGCGCGACGCGAGCGTGTACTCGTGGCGCAGCTCGGCGAGCCTGTGGCGGGCGTGCGGGTCGTTCGGGACCTTGAGTACCACCTGGCGCCCGTCGGCCTGCCGCGTCGCGCGGTACACCACCGTCTTTCCGCCGTGATGTAGCGTCGCGTGCAGCTCGTAGCCAGGGAGCTCGATCGTCTGACCCACGCTCCGAGTGGGCCACAGACCCGCGGCGCGCGGCACTTCCACAAGGGGGGACAAACCCGCGTTTGTATTTTTTTATAAATCGCCGCGGGCGATTGACGTGTCCGCATGCTTGTCGGAAGATTCGTGGAGAAGCGAGCGAAGACGCGCCGTCGATCAGCGGCGAGAGACGGAAATCCCCGATGGAAGAGGTACTCAAGCGAGCAAAAGCGGTGACGTCGCCGGCGACAGCCGCGGCGCCGGCCGGCGGCGAGGCCGCGGCGGAGCCCGGCGGCCAAGCGTCGTCCCATGCGATCAAGGTCGATCGTCTGGTGTTCCCCGTGACGCTGTCGGACGGCAAAACGTATGAGGTCGTCGGCTACCTGTATTACAAAGGGAGCTACAAGCACCGCCCCCTGCAGGTGCTCGTGCACGGTACCACTTACACGCACAAGTATTGGGACCTGCCGGCGATCAACGGCGTAGATTATTCGTACGCGCGGTACATGGCGGACCAGGAGTATGCCGTGCTCGCGCTCGACTCGCTCGGCGCCGGCGAGAGCAGCAAGCCCGACGGCGACTTCATCAACCTCGCCGAGACCGCGGCCAGCGTGCGTCAGGTGCTGGCCGAGCTGCGCGGCCCCGGCGGCGTCGTCGATTCCGGCTTCGACAAGATCGCGCTCGTCGGTCACTCGTTCGGCGCGGTGATCAACTCCCTCGTGCAGTCGACGTATGGAGGCGTCGAGGTGCTCGTGAATACCGGCTTCGCCTTCACGCCGCACGAGCTGCCGATCCCGCCGGACGCGATCGCCGCGCTGCTGGGCACGCCATACATCGGCCTGCCGCCGGAATTCCGCGCGGCTTTTTTCTACCACGCGCCCACTGCCGATGCCGCGGTGATCGCCCACGATAACGCCGAGGTCGCCGATACCTTCACGCGCGGGCAGCTCCTCGATATGATCGCGGTGTTCTCGGATCCGGGCGCAGCGGGCATCGGCCGGGTGACCGGCCCCGTGCTGATCCAGCTCGGCGAGAACGACGGCCTGCATCCGGCCTCGCTGCTGGCCGACGACGCCGCGCTCTATGCCGGGTCGCCGCAGGTGGCGACCGCCACGGTCCCCGGGGTCGGACACCTGCTCAACGCGCACCTGGGCGCCGTCGCGGGCTGGGCGCAGATCGTGGACTGGCTCGCGGTCACGCTCCCTGCCTCCTGAGCTCATGGCCGACGAAGCCCTTGGCTACCTGGTGACATCATCGCAGGGGCCAATGTCGAACTCATGCCATGAAGAGCGCCGCCGAGATCGGCTACGCACGCTTCCTCCACGCCGTCAGCGGCTCACCCTCGGTGCGGGGTACGTCGGGCGCGGCGCCAGATCATGAGTCCGACCAATAGGACGCCGACGAGCGCCGCGCCACCGTTCGGGCCCGTCACTGTCATGCTTGTCATGCCTGTCATGCTTGTCATACCTGTCATGGCGCAGCCGCTGGCCGCCGGCTGAATGTTTTGCTCGCATACCAGCGGCGCCAGATCCTCGTTGTCGAGCTGCGTCATCGCGCCGAGGTCGGCGACCCCGTAGACGCACATCTCGCCGCCGGACAGCGCGCAGAAGGCATCCTGCGGGCACTGGGTCAGGATCTTCTGCGGCAGGCCGTCACCGCACCTGGCGCCGCCGCTCTCGAGGACCTTGATCACGACATCGGGGTGTTTCGTCAAGACTTCCGGCATGGCCGATCAACCATGTGCAACCGGCCACCCTCCGCAAGCCCACCGCCATGCGCCACCCACGAGGCTCACCGCATCACGCGGAAAACCGCGTATTTGAGCGGGCATAGCGGCTGATCGTCGCGACAAGCGTGGGCATGCAGCGGGCCCTGCGCAGCGACCTCTGCGCTTTCGGGCGTGGTCGTGCCCGGTCGTCGAGCCGTCCGCGAGCGGGTACTCGCGCGCGGCCTCGGCCGCGTAGCCGAGCGCGCGGTAGGATCGCCGGGCGCAGCGGTACGGAGGCGAGGGACATCTATCTAGCCGGCCGCGGCCTCGAAGCCGGTCGTGATGCGCTTGAGATCCTCGCGCAGGCACCGGAGGCAGTCGTGCTTGACGTTCCCGTCTCTGCAGCCGTCACGCGGGGAACCATCGAGGATACGCAGTCCCCACAGCGCGCGAATGTCCCGGGTGGCCTCGATCTGCAGCAGGATCGGCCGCTTGTCCTCGCAATCCGCGATCGTCTCCAGCCGCGCGAGCTGCTGGAGATACTCCGGGATGGCGGCTCTGTCCGCGGCCGACGCGGCGGCGATCGCCTGGCCGGCCGGCTTACGATCCAGCGGATCGGCGCTCAGCAACAGCGCCTGCGCGTGCTCGACGTAGGCCTTCGGGATCTCCGCGATCAGATCTCTGCGCGACGGCAGGCTCTGCTGCTCGAGCGGGGCGCGCGGCGTCGACGGCTCGACCCGGCCCTGCCTGACCGGCGCCGATGCGGGTGGCGTGGGTGCATCGCCCTGGCGCAGCGCGAAGAACACGGCGACGCCGAGCAGCAGGACGCCCGTCGCCCACAAGGCCGGTCGCATGCGACGCCGGCCCGGACGCCCGTCGCCGAGGGTCGTGCCGCCCTTCGTCATCGGGCTGGCACCGGCGGCGCTGCCAGCTGCGCCGGGGCTGCCAGCGACGCCGGGG
>NZ_JACCSO010000649.1 GCF_013812955.1 Nannocystis sp.
CCCTTCGGCCCTCCGCCCAGCCTCGGCGCCCCGCCCAGGCTGGTGGGCCCCCCGGGCCTGCCGCGCACCGAAACCAGCGCGGTCTCGGGCGTCCCGTCGGCAGCTGTCCTCCAGGACAGCCTCACGCCCGCCGCGCCCGCAGCCGCCACCGAGTCCGCAGCGGCCGCGACGGACCTCGCCGTCACGGCGCCTGTCCCCCAGGACAGCTCACTTCCTCTCACGGCAGCTGTCCCCGGGGACAGCTCACTCGCCGCCGCCACCGCAACGACTGTCCTCCAGGACAGCTCGCTCGCTCCCGTACCTGTCCCCCAGGACAGCATCGACGCCCCCTCCGCAGCCGGGCAGGCCCTCACGAGGACCCCTGCACGGTCCGGCCCGACGCCCCAGGTGCACGCCACGCTGGTGCCCGGCTCCGCCCAGGCGCTGTCCGTCGAGCGCGCGCTCCCGGAGACCAGCCCGGCGCCCGCCCGCGACGAGCTCCGCGCGGCCTCATCGACTTCGGGCGCGCGCCGTCCAGTCATCCACCTCACCGAGATCCGCGGCAAGACCGGGGACGACAGCGCCTCCGCCTCGGGCGCTTACCTGCGGGTCGCGCTGACCGACGCCATCGACTCCGCGCGGCCCGGACCGCAGGCGGGCGCCGGCGAGCCCGGCTCCGACGCGGAGCCGCAGGAGCCCGCGGCCCAGCTCGAGGCCAAGCCCGAGCCCAGGCCGCAGGCCGCCGACTCGAAGCCGCGCCTGGCCGTCTCGGGCGAGGCCCTGCGAGCCGCCGCGCTCCATCAATCGCCCGCGAGCCAGGCCTCGCTCTCGCAGGTCTCCGGCACCACCGACTCGATCATCGCCCAGCTGCCGCGACGCAACAACACCATGCTGATCGGCGGCGCCCTCGGCCTGCTCGCGGCGGCCGGCATCGCCTACATCATGATCACCCGCCCGGGCCCCGAGCCGCGCGTCGATGTCGCCGTGAACGCGCCGATCGCCCGCAAGCTCCCGCCCCCCGCGTCCATCGAGCCCAGCGAGCCCGACTCGGCCGTCGGCTCGACCACGCCGCCGGACGGCGACACCCCGCCCGTCAAGCCTGCCACCGACACCGCCGGCGTGCCCCCGACCGTGGTGGCCATGGCCGATCCCGAGCCCGACCCCGAGCCCGAGCCCGACCCGGAGCCCGGGACCAAGTCCGGCAAGAAGCCCGGCAAGAAGCCCCGCAAGGTCAAGGAGGTCGTGCCCGAGGAGCCCGACATCTTCGACCAGGTGCGCGCCCACATGAACCAGCAAAAGGCCGAGGAAGAGGCCCGCAAGGCCGCCCTCGCCAGCAGCCAGGCCGCCAAGTCCGAGCCCGTCACCGACAGCGAGAAGGCCCGCGAGATCTTCGGCCGCGCCAAGGAAGCCTCGGGCGCCGGCAACCTCCAGCTGTGCTTCTCGCTCGCCCGCCAGAGCAACACCCTGGTGAAGTCCAACGACGCCCTCGAGCTGATGGGCACCTGCGCCTGCCGCCTCAAGAACGAGACCTCCGCCCGCGTCGCCTACAACGCCCTCAGCGGCGACCGCAAGGACCGGGTCGCCTCGACCTGCAGCGCCAGCGGCATCACCCTCTGAGCTGTCCGCGGAGCTGTCCCCAGAGACAGCCACGTCACGAAATGAGCTGTCCCCAGAGACAGCTCATTTCATTTCATCAATTTTAAAGAATAAACTCAACCGCCGCGACGGATCCGAAACGGCAGCATCGTCTGGACCAGCGGCGAGCTGAAGCGCTCGAGCGACAGCGACTCGTGCACCGCCGCCATCCGGCGCCCGCCGAGGCTCGTCTCCAGCTCGCTGCGCGCGTAAAACGGCGTGTCCTCGAGCGTCCGCACCACCCGCGCCGACGCACCGTCGCTGCGCGTCGTCCGTGGCAGCAACCACCGCGTGCGCCCCAGCTCCTGCGAGCTCGGCGCCTCGAGCGGCTCGACCCGCCCGTCCGCGTGAAAGGTCCGCCCGAGCCGCAGCACGCTGCCGTCGACCCGGCGCCCGTCGTACAGCACCGCCGCCCGGTCGGGCAGCGAGGCCCGCGACCAGTGCCAGTCGAGGAACGCCGCCTCGAGCGGCTCCTCGCCGAAGTTCGCGTCGTGATAACCGGTGCCGCGCAGCTTGAGCGCCGGATGACTGAGCTCGGCCTCGACGTGGGCGTGCGGCGCGACGCCCCACCAGGTGTGGCGCCCGCGGCTGTCGATGTGCACCGGCGCGGCCGGCAGCGCCGAGGGATAGAGGCGGACCACGCCCGCGACGCGCTGCCCGAACACCGCCGTGCGCTCGTCGAAGCGCACCACCAGGCAATCGCCCTCCCAGGCCACGCTGCTGCGCCCGACCTGGAAGCGGTCCGGCCCGCGCTCGACCTCGTCCGGCCCGTACTCCGACATCACCCACGCGTCGGCCTTGGGCCCGTAGAGCGCCACATTGATCGCGCAGTGCTCGAGCGGATCGGCCATGCCCCAGCGCGAGCGCGCCCGCGCCCGCGCGTAGTACGGCGAGAACACGCTGCCGATGAAGGCGATGATCGTCAGCCCGTGACGGCCGTCGTCGCAGAGCGCGTCGAGGTACCACCAGCTGTACCCGCCGGGCGCCACCCCTCGGTCGAAGCGAGGTCCTCGCACACGCTGCGCGCCGCATAGCGCCCGCTGAGCGTCGCCATCGGCACCCCCGCTCCGGGATGCACGCTGCCCCCCGCCAGATACAGGCCCGCGAGCTTCGTGCGCGAGGCATGCCGCGTCAGGGAGTCGGTCCAGCCCCGGGTCGCCGACCCATAGAGCGCCCCGCCCGAGCCCGGGAACATCGCCGCGAATTCGTTCGGCGTCGTCACCTCGGTGGCCGACGGATCCATCGTCACTTCCAGGCCACAGCGCCTCAGCAGTTGAAGGGTCGCGGATTGGCATGCATCGATCTCCGGAGCGGTGAAGTGGCCCTGACCGCCGCGAGGCGGGGCGTTGATCAGAATCAGTATCCGCTGCGGGTCCTCGGCGGCCGGCTCGGCCCGGTCCGAACGATCCTGCGCGCAGAGGTATACCGTCGGCTCGTCCGGCACACGGCCGTCCCGAGCGAGCGCCGTGAATTCGCCGGCGTAGTCGCGCGAAAAGCAGACGTTGTGGCGCAGCAGCGGCCAGCCGCGCACGCGAGCGAGCGACGCCCAGGTCACCGCCGAGAGCGAGCGCCTGGCCGGCTGCGGGGCCTTGACCGCCCCCGCGCACGCGGGCCCCAGTCGCCCCTCACCGAGCGCAGCCACATCGCCGTTGAAGATCACCGCGTCGGCCGCGATCGCCGTACCGTCCGCGAGCACCACCCCGCGGACCTTGCCGCCGTGGCTGGTGATCTCGCTGACCTCGGCGCCGCAGCGGATCTCGACGCCGAGCTGCGTGGCCACGCGAGCCATCGCGGTCGCCATCGCCAGCATGCCGCCGTCGACCGTCCACACCCCGAGCTGCTCGACGTGGGCGATCAGGTTCAGGGTCGCCGGCGCCGTGAACGGGTCGCTGCCGTAGTAGGTCGCGTAGCGCCCGAACAGCTGGCGCAGCCGCGGATCCTTGAAGAAGTCGCCGAGCGCCTTCCACATGCTGCGGTGAAAGTCGATCTTGAAGATGTTGCGCAGCCCCCCGAAGCCGAGCGACGCCGCCAGGCTCGGCAGGGTCGGCCGCGCCGCGCCGATGAACGGCTCCGACACCTGGCGGTAGATCGCCTCGGTATGCGCGCTGAACCTCCGAAAACCCCGCGCCTCGGCGGCGCCTGCGAACTCGGCGATCGCCGCTGCCGTCCGCTCCTGGTCCGCGAACAGATCCAGCCGCGAGCCGTCCTGCCAGGCGTGCCGCGCGAGCACCTCGAGGGCGCCGAGCCCGACCTGCTCCGCCAGCGAGGTGCCGGCGTCGGCGAACAAACCCTCGAACACCCATCGCATGGTCAGGACCGTTGGTCCGGCATCTATCCCCTGGCCCCCGACCCGGACCTGCCGCATCTTCCCGCCGACCGCGGCTGCCCGTTCGAGCAGACGGACCTCGACCCCGCGACGCTGGAGGTCGATCGCGCAGGCCAGTCCTCCGACCCCTCCGCCGATGACCACCGCTCGAGGGCTGCGCCCGGGAAATGCCATGTGCCCCTACCCTACCCGGCTCTGGGCAGGTTTCAAGTCTTTGTCTAACCCCGGCCCGTTTCATTGACAATCTCTGGACACCGGATCATGCTTCCGGCCACAGGCCTATGGAACCACGCCGGCGCATCGAACGAGCCCTCAAGACGTGTATGGACCACGCAGTCGGTCCGCCGTGCCCGCCCCGACTCGCCCAGGCCATGCGTCACGCGGTCTTTCCGGGCGGCGCGCGCTTCAGGCCCGAGCTGTGTCTCGGCGTCGCCGAGGCCTGCGGTGACGCCCACCCGCTGGTGGCCGAGGCCGCCGCCGTATCGATCGAGCTGCTGCATTGCGCCTCTCTGGTCTACGATGACTTGCCTTGCTTTGACGATGCACCGATCCGTCGCGGTCACGCCGCCGTGCATGTCGCCCACGGAGAGGAGCTGGCGATCCTCGCCGGCAACGCGCTGATCGTGCTCTCCTTCGACTCGCTCGCCCGCGCAGGAGCCGCTCAACCGCAGCTGTTGCCGGGTCTGCTGCGGGTCATCGCCCGCGGCGTCGGCAGCCCCTCCGGCATCTGCGCCGGGCAGGCCTGGGAGTCGGACACCCCGCCGGAGCTCGGCGTCTACCACCGCGCCAAGACCGGCGCGCTGTTCGAGTCGGCGATCATCGCCGGCGCGATCGCTGGCGGCGGCGACCCCATGCAGTGGAGCGGCCTCGGTTATCGCCTCGGCGAGGCCTACCAGATCGCCGACGACCTGCGCGACGCCTACGGCCGCGCCGAGCTGCTCGGCAAACCGGTCGGCCAGGACGCCGTGCACGCCCGCCCCTCCGCGGTCCACGAGCTCGGCATGAACGGCGCCGTCCAGCGCATGTCCGACCTCTGCGACGAGGTCCTCGGCCGGCTCCCGGCCTGCGACGGTCGCCAGGACCTGATCGCGCTGATCCGCGGCTGGTCGCAGAAGCTGCTGCCCCACCCGCGTCAGACCGCAGCCACGGCGATGAGCGCCACGTCCTGACCTGTCCTCATGAACCTGTCGTTGAGGACATGTCCTCTCCGCCACCCCCTGGATCTCTCCTCAATGCACTCCGAGCCGCTGAAGGCGCAAAAACAGGCCGTCCCGGGTGAATTCGACCGGGTCGCCCGGCGCTACGACCTCCTCACCGGGATGAACCCCGGCTACAACAAACACCTGCGCTGGTCCGCCGAGCGCCTGCGCCTAGTCGACGACCCCGAGCTCCTGCTGCTCGACCTGTGCTGCGGCACCGGCCTGTCGACCGAGCCCCTGGTCCGCAGCTACCCGCGCGCGCAGGTCGTCGGCCTCGACGCCTCCGCCGGCATGCTCGCGGTCGCGGCCAAAAAACCCTGGGCCCGCGCGGTCCGCTTCGTCTGCGGCGACGCCATGGACCCCGCCGCCAGCGGCCTGCCCGGCCCCTTCGACGGCATCCTCATGGCCTACGGCATCCGCAACATGCCGGACCCCGACCTGTGCCTGCGCCGCCTGCTCGCCCTGCTCAAGCCCGGCGCGACCATCTGCTTCCACGAGTACTCGGTCCGCGACTCGCGGCGCAGCCGGCTGGTCTGGAACGCCGTCGCCCTCGGCATCATCATCCCCGCCGGCCTGCTGACCTCCCCCGGCTCCGACATCTATCGCTACCTGCGCGCCAGCGTGAATCACTTCGACGGCGTCGCCGCCTTCGAGGCCCGGCTCGCCCGCGCCGGCTTCACCGACGTGCACACGCAGACCATGGACGGCTGGCAAGCCGGCATCTGCCACTCGTTCCTCGCGCGCCGTCCTCCGTAATTTTTCATGCTGGGCTTTCACCGCACCGCCGTCAATCGACCCGACCTCACCCGCCCCCGCCTGCTGACCACGCGCCGCGAGGTGCTGGTCGCCGGCGGCGGTCTGGCCGGCGTCGCCGCGGCCATGGTGCTCGCCGAGCGCGGCGCCCAGGTCACGCTGCTCGAGCCCGCCGCCCAGCTCGGCGGCCGCGTCGGCGCCTGGGAGGACAAACATCAGGACGGCCAGCGCTTCGCCATGGAGCGGGGCTTTCACGCCTTCTTTCGCCAGTACTACAACCTGCGCGCCTTACTGCGCCGCATCGACCCCGAGCTCGCGCGCCTGACCCCGGTCACCGACTACCCGCTGCTCGGACCGGACGGCCTGGTCGAGTCGTTCGCCGGCCTGCCGAAGCTCCCGATCGTCAATCTCATCAGCCTGATCCGCCGCTCGTCGACCATGAGCCTGCGCGACGCCCTGCGCGTCGACAACACCCTCGGCCAGGCGATGATGGCCTACGACCCCGAGGCCACCTACGCCAAATACGACCACCTGAGCGCGCGCGAATTCCTCGACCGCCTGGGCTTCCCGCCGCGCGCCCGGCAGATGCTCTTCGATGTCTTCGCCCACTCGTTCTTCAACCCGGAGGAGCAGTTCTCGGCCGCCGAGTTGTTGATGATGTTTCACTTCTACTTCATCGGTAACCCCGAGGGCATCGTCTTCGACGTGCTCGACGGCCCGTTCTCGACCCGCCTGTGGCAACCGATGCAGGCCCACCTCGAGCGACTCGGCGTCTCCATCCGCCTCGACGAGGGCCTCGCACACCTCCACCGCGATGCATCGGCCCCCGCCGCCCGCTGGCGCTCGACCACCAGCACCGGCCAGATCCTCGAAGCCGACGCCGTCGTGCTCGCCCCCCACGTGCCCGGCCTGCGGGCGATCGTCGACGCCTCCCCCGAGCTCGGCACCAGGGCCTGGCGCGCCGCGATCGCGGCCCAGGACGTCACCGAACCCTTCGCCGTGTGGCGCCTATGGCTGGGCACCCCGAGCGCCCCGGGTCGCTCGCCCTTCGTCGGCACCACCGGCCTCGGCCTGCTCGACAACATCTCCCTCTATCACCTGTTCGAGGACGAGAGCCGCGACTGGGCCGCGCGCACCGGCGGCAGCGTCGTCGAGCTGCACGCCTACGCCATCCCCACCGGCACCCCCGAGCACCAGATCCGCGCCGAGATGCTCGCCGCCCTGCACCTGCTCTACCCGGAGACCCGCAACGCCCGCGTGCTCGAGCAGCGCTTCCTGATGCATCAGGACTGCCCGGCGTTTCGCCCCGGCACCGCGAGCCAGCGCCCGCGCATCGTCACCCCCGAGCCCGGCCTGCTGCTCGCCGGCGACTTCGTGCACACCCCCTTCCCGAGCGCCCTCATGGAAAGAGCCGTGGCCACCGGCATGCTCGCCGCCAATCATCTCCTCCACAGCTGGGGCGCCGCCGAGGAGCCGCTGTGGTCGGTGGTCCCGCGCGGTCTGTTCGCCCGCCTGGTCCACCGCGACTTCCACCGCCAAGCCCGCGCCGCAGCCCGCTGAGCTCCACCTGCCCGTCACTTATCGGCGCTGATGTCGGTGACCGCCCGCTCATGCAGGTCGCGAAGCAGTCGGTTGCGGTCGCTCGCGTGCACCAGTTGCTCGAGTGATGCGCGTGGAATGGTCACGATGAGGTGGTCACTCTCGCCGAGTCGCCGCGCCTCTTCCTGAAAGCCAGCAGTGAAGTCGGACATTGACGTGAAGAACCCGAGGCGCGCCCGCCCATGGCGGCGGCGCAGCTTGTTGGCGAACTCGCGCAGCTCGCGGGCGCCGACGGGGCGAGTCCAGTGCTTGCACTCGACGAGGATGTAGTAGCCCTCCTTGTGCCAGAGCGGGTCCGTGGATTCGTTACGGAGGACGAGATCGATCTCCTCGAGCGGATTCCGGCGGTTCTTCCAGATGTCCCGGAAGCCAGGGATGCTGCCGAACAAGAGGACCATCAGCTCCTCGAGCAGGGCGCCCTTGCGATGGGGATCGGCCTCGGCGAGCACGGCTCGCCAGCACGATTGCAGCGCCTGCTCCCGCTGCGCCGCGGGCAACCGTTGGAGCTCGCGCTCGTGGAAGAGCTCGACCGCGTTACGGACCTTGGCCCGCAGCATCGTCTCGAACAGCTGGTTCTTCTCCAGATAGTCGAAGGCACCAGCCTCGAAGGCGCGCTTGATCGCCGTATCCGTGGCGAACGCGGTGGCGATGAGCGTCTTGGCCTGAGGGGCGAGGTTGTGAATCTCGTGCAGGAGGTCGAGGCCGGCGTCCGGACCCTTCGGCCCTTGCAGCTTCTGATCGAGGATGACCACGCTGAAGGCAGACCCGTCCGCGAGACGCGCGAGCGCAGCCTCGCGGTCCATGGCGGTCTCCACCACGTAGCCATCCTCCCCGAGCAGGGTCTGATAAACCCTCACGAACATGGGATCATCGTCGATGATGAGGATCTTTCCGGTGGTCGTCATAATGCTCCTCGACTCGCGGACGAGAATCGCACGGTGAAGCGTGCGCCGCCCCGAGGCCCGCTCGAACACAGGACCCTGCCTCCCAGCTCACCCTCGATGACCTCGCGGACGAGCGCCAAACCATGGCCCGAGCCGTCCGAACGCAGCGAGAACCCGGGCTCGAAGACCCGGGTTTGGTGCTCGGCCGGGACGCCAGGGCCATCGTCGTCGATCGTGACCACGATGGCGTCCGCCTCCACCGCCAGCGTGAGCTCGACCCGCGCCGCCTCACCCCCGGCTTGCCGCGCGTTGCGCAGCAGGTTGACGACGACGAGGATGAAGCGCTCACGGTGGCCGACGACCGCCGGATAGATGTTCTCCGGCTCGATCCGTAGGCCGATCTCGTGCGAGAACTCGATCTGGAGCGCCCCGATCGCGTCGCGCAGCGCCGGCGCGACGTCGAACGGCTCGGGCGGCGCAGGCGCGAGCTTGGCGACGCGAGCCGACTCCTCGACGGCCTGGAAGATGCGCGCGAGTCCGAGATGGATCGTGTGCTTCAGACCGGAGATCGGCTCCTGAGGCAGCTCGGCGGGCCAATGCCGCCAAAGATGCTCGAAGGCGATCTGCACGGGAACCAGTGAATTGCGGATCTCATGCGCGAACATCCGCATGTGGCGCACCGACTCGACCATCGCCGCGGACGTGTGCTCCCGCGGCGAGCTGACCCGCAACAGGTCGCCCGACGTACCCGCAACCTGGTCGGTGACGACCGCATGGGCCAGGACGGCGAGCGCAGACTCTCCGAGCAGCTCGGTGAAGACCTCGCGACCCTGCGATGTGGCCGCGAACTCCTCGATGCCCTGCGATTTCTCGTATTCGCCGTCCGAGGTGGTCGCTGCGACCAGACCGAAGGCCGTCAGCCGCCTCATCGTCGCGAGCTCCGCATCCATCGCATCACGCTCGGCCAGTCGGGCGAACGCATGATCACGGTGCGAGAACCCGACGTTGCTCTTGAGCAGGTGTTGAAGCATCGAGGGGGCGAGGGCCCATGGGTCCGAGGGCCCGCTCCTGGCGAGCTCGAGCGCGACGAGCCACCGCGTCGCGTCACGCGGGGGCAGGCGGAGCAGGAAGTCCCCGCTTGTGCTCAGCCCGGCGCTCGACGCGGCCGCTCGGACAAGCCCCAGTCGACTCGCATAACGGGCCAGCGGGGGCAGGCCGAGCGCGTCCAGCCGGAGCAGCTCCCGCGCGGCGGCCTCGCCCACCTGTTGAAGCGCGCGCCGGCGCATTGATGCTGGTGGATGCCAGTCTGCCGCCGGCAGCAGGTACGGCTCAGCTTCCTCGACCAGCCACGCGAGCAGCTCATCCACGAGCGGACCGCGTTGCCCGGGATCTATGCCCAGCTCGTGTGCGACCGCGTACATCGGTTCGACGAGGCTGGCCAGGAACTCTGGCCGCGTCCAGCGGTCGAACACAGCCCCGAGTTCATGCCCCTGTGCCATATCCAGGCCCGTCGGGGCGGCTTCGAAGCGGAGCAGGAGGGCGCGCTGATGGCGACGCAGCTCGTCAGGCCCAAGCTCGACCCAGCGCACCGATCCGTTCTGGACGGCCTCGAGGTAGCGGCGCAGTTCGTCGACATAGCTCACGACGCGGCGACGATAGCTCGCAGGAGCGCGTTCTCGCAAGCGAGCGCCTCCTCGATCCAGTACGGCCTCTGCCGTGCAGCGGTGCTCCGGGGCCGACTGGCGGATCTGGAGCGAGCAGAATCAGCGACGAATGCGCGCCCATCGAGCGCCACCGCGCCACCAGCTCCACAAACAGAGCGTGAAGCAAGCGGGCCTCCTGACGCATGCTAGGCGTCGCATGCGGGGGATGGGGATCGGGGTAGGGGCACGGGCCGCGGTGATCGCGGCGGTCATCACGACCGGCCTCGCCTGCAACGGCAGCAACGCCGGTGACTCCGGGTCGTCGGGCGTGTCCAGCACCGGCGACGACGCGAGCTCGGGCAAGAGCACCAACACCACGACGACAACCACCACCTCGAGCGGTACCACCTCGAGCACCACCGACACCACCGCCCCCGCGACCGACACCGGCGAGTCCGCGAGCACCGGCACCACCGACGCCAGCTCCTCCACCACCGGCCCCGCCCCCTTCTGCGGCGACGGCGTGCAAGACCCGGGCGAGGCTTGCGACGACGGCGACCTGCAAGACGACGACGCCTGCACCACGCGGTGCCAGCTCGCCGTCTGCGGCGACGCCTCGATCCAGACCGGCGTCGAGGAGTGCGACGACGGCAACCAGGTCGACGACGACGACTGCAACAACGCCTGCATCAGCAAGTATTGCACCCCGACCGGCCAGCGCGCGGCCCTCGACGAGCTCGCCAAGAACAGCGCCAGCGGCTGCTGGAACGGCAACCCGTGCGACAACGACCACTACAGCTTCCTGGCGGTCGACGGTCAGAACTTCCAGGGCTTCGGCGAGGCGATCAGCTGCACCGGCGCGGCCACCTGCGTCGCTCATGTCGGCATCGCCACCTTCGAGGACAGCGTCAAGTGCCAGGGCCGCTGGGACGTGCTCTGCGACGACGTCATGCTCGGCACCATCGACACCCTCGGCAAGGTTTGCATCGACTCGGCGATGGCCAACGGCTGCAGCCTCGACTTCGAGCCGCGCAAGTGCGCCCAGATCGAGCTGCGGGCCGCGCTCGACGACGACACCAATTTCAAGTGCTGCGAGGGCAGCGGCCCCGACTCGATGATCGTCGCCGTCAGCGCCTGGTAACCGCCGGACCCCGCCCATTCGGGCCCCGCCCATTCGGGCGCCACGGGCCGTTTTGAGCCGACACGTCCGCGGGTCCTTCGTGGTAGCTTCCCCGCCGACATGACATCGCCCCCAGCAAGAGCGCGCGGTCTGGGCACCGGCGGGATCGCGATCGGCTTCGCCAAGCTGTTCTTCCTGATCGCCGGCTACACCGTCTCGATCTATCTGACCCGGCTGGTCTCACCGGCCACCTACGGCGATTACAACGTCCTCAGTCAGCTGATCACCATCCCCAACATGGTGCTGATCCAGACCCTGCTGTTCGCCGTCAGCAGGCCGATGTCCGCCGAATTCCCGGCCGGCCTGCCCTCCTACGACGGCCTGCGCCGCCGCGGTTTTCGCGTCGCGCTGATCGCAGGCGGCCTGGTCGCGGCGGTCCTGTTCCTCGGCGCCGGCCCGATCGCGCGGATGTTCCTCGACGACCCCGCGCTCGCCGAGCCGCTGCGCATCGTCGCCCCGATCCCGCTGATCTACGCCGTCTACGCCGTCAACGTCGGCACCCTGAACGCGATCCGCCGGTTCCAGCTGCAGGCCACCCTCGACATCATCATGGCGGCCAGCAAGGCCGCGCTGATCATCGGCGCCGCCGCCCTCGGCTTCGGCCTGGCCCACATCCTCGGCGGCTTCACCATCGCCTCGCTGCTGGTGCTCTCGCTCTCGGTCGGCTTCGTGATCATCAGCCGTCCTTCCGGCTCCGGCGGCGGCACCGGCCCGCTGCCGCCGATGGCCAGCTTCGCCGCCGTGCTGGCGATCTTCACCGCCGGCGTCTACCTCCTGCAGGGCTACGACCTGTTCGTGCTCAAGCACCTCGCGACCACCCAGGCGATGGAGGACGCGGTCGGCTTCTACTCGAGCGCCGCGCTGATCGCCCGCGTGCCCTACAGCATGATGGCCGCGGTCAGCCTGGTGATGTTCCCGCTGATCGCCACCCTGCACGCCGCCCGCGACGAGGCCGAGATCAGCCGTCACGTCGGCGGCACCGCCCGCATCAGCGCCCTCCTGCTCGCCTTCATGAGCAGCGTCTGCGCCAGCGCGGCCCCCGAGGTCCAGAGCCTGCTGTTCCCCGCCGCCTACGCCTCCGCCGCCGACGAGCTGCGCCTGCTGGTCTGGGGCCTCTCCGGTTACTCGCTCACCGTCACCAGCGCGTGGATCTTCAACAGCGCCCACCGCTCGCGCGCCGCGATCGGCCTGATCGCCGTCCCCCTGCTCGCCGTCGCCGGCCTGTCCCTCGTCCTCGCGCCGACTCACTTCACCATCGGCACCGCGATCAGCGTCGCCATCGCCGGCGGCCTCGGGGCCATCGTCAGCCTCGTCGCCCTCGCGCGCGTATTCAAGGCCCGCGTCTCGCCGCTGTTCCTCGCCAAGCTGGCGACCGCCGCGGTCATGGTCGAGGTCGTCTCCCGCGTGTGGTCACCCGCCGGCAAGCTCGCCATCCTCGCCAAGCTCGCCGCCCTCGCGCTGGTGTTCGTCGCCGTCGCCGTGCTCACCCGCGCGGTCCAGCCCGCCGAGCTACGCGCGCTGCGTCGCCGTCCGGCCGCGCCGACCTCGACTTGAGCCCCGCGTCCTGAGCTGCGCCCCGCGCCCCGAACTCATCTCATGCCCGCTCCCTGGCTCATCATCTCCAAGCCGCTGCGACCGCCATTTCGCGACGGCTCGACCGTGCTGATCCGCGACCTCGTGCGCGCCTTGCCGGCCGAGCGCCGGATCGTGCACCTCGGCGATCCGGCCAGGCCGCTGCGCCCGGGCGCCGAGGTCATCGACCTCCCCTCGATGGGCTACAGCCCCGGCTTATGGGCCAAGGTGCGCGTGCTGGCGGCGATGTTGCACCCGCGCCGCCGCCACATGCCCGTGCAGCTGTGCTTCACCCCCAACGCCATCACCTCGCGCGCGGTGGCCCTGCTGCGCTTCTTACAGCCGCGGCGGCTGTTCGTGCAGAGCCTGATGTCGGCGCACGGGGCCGAGACCTGGGTCGCGCTGCTGCGGCCGCTCGACGCCGTGGTGGTCCTCTCCGAGCACACCCAGCGGCGCCTGACCGCCGCCGGCGTGCCTCCCGAGAAGCTCCACCGGATCTACCCCGCCGTCGCCACCGCCATCCCCGATGCACCCGCCGAGGTCGCCGCTCGCCGCCGCCTGCTCTACGCCGGCGACCTCGATCAGGACGTCGCCGCCCGCCTGATCACCCTCGCGCGCGCCCTCGTCCACGCCGCCCCCAACCACTCCGCCCCCAACCACTCCGCCAACGGCTGGACCCTGACGATCGCCTGCCGACCCAAGAGCGAGACCGACGCCGCCGCCCGCGACGCCCTCCGCTCCGCCCTGCCCGCCGAGCTCGCCGCCGGCTGCGTCGAGCTGCTCGGCGAGGTCGCCGACATGGACGCCCTGCTGCGCTCCGCGTCGCTGCAGCTCTATGCCGCCGACCACGTGCGCCGCAAGGTCGACCTCCCGCTGGTCCTGCTCGAGGGCCTCGCCCGCGGCGTCCCCGTCGTCGCCGTCGACGCCGACCCCGTGCGCGAGCTCTTCACCGTCGCCGCCCGCCGCGGCCTCGAGGTCGGCGCGGCGGTCCCGGCCGCCCCGGAGGCGTTCGCCCGGGCGGTCCTGGAGCTCCTGGCCGCGGACGTCTCGTCGCCCGCGAGCCCCCTGCAGGCCTGGTCGGCCGCCGCCGCCGAATTGGCCGCCCGAGAATTCTCGCTCGATGTCATGGCACGATGTTATGGTGCCCTTCACGCCGCTTTGGAGAACGCCCGTGCAGGCTGAGCCGACCGACAACCGCTCCTATTACGACGCTTTCGCCGAGCGCTACGACCACGGCCGCGACCACGGCTACCACAAGCTGATCGACGATCAGGCCGCCGCCATCGTCCGCCGTTACAGCGGCGACCGCGACGTGCTCGAGGTCGGGTGCGGCACCGGCCTCATCCTGCAACGCGTCGCGCCGCACGCCCGCAGCGCCCGCGGGGTCGACCTCTCGCCCGGCATGCTCGAGGGCGCCCGCGCCCGCGGCCTCGACGTCGTGGAGGGCAGCGCCACCGCCCTGCCCTTCGCCGACGCCAGCTTCGACCTCGCCTACTCGTTCAAGGTCCTCGCGCACATCCCCGACTGGGACGCCTGCATGCGCGAGATGGTCCGCGTCACCCGGCCCGGCGGCCTGCTCGTCTTCGACATCTACAACCGCCACTCCCTGCGCTACCTGATCAAGCGGCTCTGGGGCCCCCGCAGCACCTCGACCGCCTTCGACGAGGGCGCGATCACCACCCGCTTCTGGTCGCCCCAGGAGGCCGCCGCCCACCTCCCCGAGCACACCCGGCTGCGCGACCGCTACGGCATCCGCATCCTGACCCCGCACCCGATCGTCTGCCGCCTCCCGCTCGTCGGCGCCGTGCACAACCGCATCGAGTGGGCCCTCATGGACTCGCCGCTCGCCGCGCTCGCCGGCTTCTACGTGCTCGTCCTGGAGCGCTTGTGAGGGTCCTGGTCCTCAGCTCGACCTTCCCTCAGTTCCCCGACGACCCCCGCGGCCGCTTCATCCTCCACCACTGGGAGCGCCAGGCCCAGGCCGGCGCCCAGGTCCGCTTCCTCGTGCCCGACACCCGCTGGGTCCAGGGCGCGCTCCCGGGCCCCTGCGAGGTCGTACGCTTCCGCTACGCCCCTCAGGGCCTGTCCTCGCTGACCGGCCACTTCGGCATCCTCGAGAACATCCGCGACCAGCCCTGGCGCGCCCTGCTGGTCCTGCCCTTCCTCGCCGGCCTGCGCCGCGCCCTCCTGACCGAGCTCCAGCGCTTCCGCCCCGACCGCGTCGTCGCCCACATGCTGCTGCCCTGCGGCCTGGTCGCCGTCGAGGCCGCGCGCGCCGCCGGCCTCGCC
>NZ_JACCSO010000703.1 GCF_013812955.1 Nannocystis sp.
GCCCGGCGCGCTCGCGCTGCTGCGTCTGGCCGGCGACGGCCCTCGTCGCCGCGTCATCTACGCGATCGGTGACTTCAGCGCGCGCGGCCTCGGCAGCCTGCCCGACACCGCCGCGCCCGAGGTCCCCGTGCTCCCGGTGCCCGCCGCGGGCACGCTGGCCGACCCGCCACCTGTCCCCGAGCACCTGTCCCTCGAGACAGTCACCTGGAGCCCCGCCCGCGAGATCGATCCGCAGGCGGTGCGCATCTCCGGCGAGGTCCGCCGCCACGGCCCCGCCGGCGGCCCGCCGCGGCGCGTCGTCCTGGTCCTGCGCATCGACGACCAGGCGACCGCCCGCGCCGAGATCGACGTGCCCGCCGCCGGCCTCGCCTCCTTCGAGTTCACCCACACCGCCGCCGCCGCCGGTCCCACCGCCGCCACCGTGGAGATCTCCGAGCTCGGCGACGACCCCCTGCCCGGCGACGAGATCCGTCACCTCTGGCTCGCCGGCGAGGACAGCATCGACGTCGCGCTCGTCAACGGCGACCCCAGCGAGATGCGGGCCCACGACGAGGTGTTCTTCCTCGCCACCGCGCTCGCGGCCAGCGGCTCGGCCCGGCGCCTGCGCGTGCACAGCCTCGCCCCCGATCAGCTCGAGACCCGCCTGCGCAGCGGCGACCGCCTCGCCGACGTCGACGTGCTCGTGCTCGCCAACGTGCGCGCGCCCGCCGAGGACATCGCCCCGCTGCTGCGCGAGCGGGTCGCCGCCGGCATGGGCCTGTGGATCTCCGTCGGCGACCGCGTCGAGGCCCGCACCTACAACGAACGCCTCGGCGAGCTGTTGCCGCTGCTGCTGCGCGAGCCGCTGGTCGTCGGCACCGCGCCCGGCCGCACCGAGGCGCGCAGCGAGGGCGTGGCCCCGCCGAACCTCGGCCACCCGATCCTGCTCGGCCTCCAGGGCGAGCTCGGACTGCTCGGCACCCGCACCCGCCGCATCTTCCTGCTCGAGCCCGATCCCGGCCGCTCCGCCGAGGTCGCCCTCAGCTTCACCAGCGGCGCCCCGGCCCTGCTCTCGCGCACCTATCAACGCGGCCGCGTCGCCCTGCTCACCACCTCGATCGACCGCGACTGGTCCGACCTCCCGCTGCGCCCCGGCTTCGTCCCGCTCGCCGAACGGGTGCTCACCTGGCTCGACACCGGCCACCCGGGCGCCGCCGCGGCCACCATCCTCGCCGGCGAGCCGCGCATCATCCCCGCCGACCGACCCGTCACCGTGCACACCCCCGACGGCCGCGAGCGCGTGCTCCCGCCCGAGCGCGAGGGCCAGGCTGTCTTTAAGGACACCCTCGTCCCCGGCCACTACCGCATCGACCGCGAAGGCGCCGAGCCGCTGACCTTCGCCGTCCAGCGCGACCCCGCCGAGAGCGACACCGCCGTGGTCGCCGTGCGCCCGCCGACCCTCGACGGCGACCAGGTCCTCGCCTCCGCCCAGCACCCGCGCTGGCGCCCGCTGGTCCACCTCGCCGCCCTGCTGCTGCTGCTGGAGACCCTGCTGCGCCTGCGTCGCGCCGGCCGTGCGCGCTGAGCCGAGGCCTGAATCGGCCGCCCGAATCAATCACCCGATTTGACCGCCCGAATTGAAGAAGAGCCGCGAGTCGATGACCCGCAGCCCTTCTTGCCGTCGCACGACGCGACGATCGAGGATCGAGGATCGATCCTCGGTCTACTCCGCGGCGGCCTCGCCCTCACCCTCACCCTCGACCTCGGGCACGGGCTGCTCGGTGTCGTTGTTGGTGACGCCCTTCGGGAACGCGCCCTCGCCGGAGAACGCGGCGACCAGCTCGGTGAAGGTCGTCTTGGCCTCGTTCGGGATCGCCTTGACCTTGGCGATCGCGTCCTTGCCGGTGGCCTTGATCTTGTTCGGCATCTCGGGGATCGAGGTCAGGTTGAGCTCGATGCTGCCCTTCAGCTCCGCGGACATCTCGGCCGACGCGTCGGCGAGCTGCTTCTTGAGGTAGGCGGTCGCCTTGGGGGCGAGACCGACGACCTTGATCGACATCTTGCCGATCGCGCCGCTGGCCTTGGTGGCGCGCTTCGGGATGGTCCCGATCGCCACGCCGGCAGCCTTGATCTTGCCCAGCAGCGCCTCGATGTCGGCCTTGGCCTCCGCCGTGACCGCGACGTCCGCCGAGATCTCGATCTTGCCGTCCTTGAACGCCGCCGTCGCCATGCCGCCCAGCGCCTTGACGTCGATGCTGTACTTGGCCTGAATCGCCGTGAAGTCGTCGCCCAGCGCGCTCGCATCACGCAGCGGCTGCGTGACCCAGTCGAGCTGCGCGGTCATCTGCTTCGGGATGTCGTTGAGCTCGTCGAAGGGATTCTCGTAGGTCGGGGCGGGCGGCGGGGTCAGCTCCGCGGTGTCCGACGAGCCCTTCTTGCAGCCGGGGGCGGCGATGATGACGGCCCCGAGGAGCAGCGAGGAGAGGATGGTGCGATTGAGGATCGATGTGCGTGCCATGTCGAGCGCGGACCATACTGGAAAGCACGCGGGGGTTTACGACCCCAAAAGATCCGACACTGCGCATTTCGCGTAACCCACAGATGTAGCCCAGCGGGCACTGCGCATGCTTGTACGGACCATAGAAACGCTGTCCGGTGTGTCCGGCCCTGCACACTCTATGCTCGATTTTGCACCAACTTATCGATTTTTCTCCATGTTCCCGCAAAATTCTTGGGGAGATCTGCCGGCCGGCCGCCACGAGCGATCTTCCCCTGGGTGTCCCCCTTCGCGCGCTACATTCTCCGCCGGGCGAACTGCGCCGCCCGCCCTCGCCGGAGCGCCACAGTTTGATCCGCCGTTCTCTCTTCCTCGACTTCGACCACGAGCAGTGGGGGCGCCTGCGGGCCGACACCCCGCTGACGTTGAACGACGCCGACCTCGACCGCATCCGCGGCCTCAACGAGTCGGTGTCACTTCCGGAGGTCGTCGACATCTACCTGCCGCTGTCGCGGCTGCTGAACCTCCACGTCGCCGCCAGCCAGGAGCTCTACGCCGCGACCTCCACCTTCCTCGGTCATCCGGAGTCGGTGCGCGTGCCGTACATCATCGGCGTCGCCGGCAGCGTCGCGGTCGGCAAGAGCACGACGGCCCGCCTGCTGCGCGAGCTGCTCGCGCGCTGGCCCAACAGTCCGCGCGTCGACCTGATCCCGACCGACGGCTTCTTGCTGGCGAACGCGACCCTCGCGGCGCGCGGGCTGATGCGCCGCAAGGGCTTCCCGGAGAGCTACGACGCGCGGGGGCTGCTCGCCTTCGTCGCCGACCTCAAGGCCGGTCGCGGCGGCGTGCAGAGCCCGGTCTACTCGCACGAGAATTACGACATCTTGCCGGACACCTTCATCACGCTGGGCGCGCCCGACATCGTGATCATCGAGGGTCTCAACGTGCTGCAGACGCGCACCGACCCGGACGCCCCGCAGATCTTCATCTCCGACTACTTCGACTTCTCGATCTACGTCGACGCCGACGCCGATGACCTCGAGCGCTGGTACCTCGAGCGGTTCTTGACGCTGCAGCGCACCGCGTTTCGCGACCCCGCCGCCTACTTTCACCGCTACGCGCACCTCTCCGAGCCCGAGGCGCGCCGCGTCGCCGCCGAGATCTGGGCCGAGATCAACGCGCCCAACCTCCGCGACAACATCCTGCCGACCCGCGAGCGCGCCGACCTCATCCTGGAGAAGGGCGGCGACCACTCGATCCGCCGCGTCCGCCTGCGCAAGCGCTAGCCGCCCAAAAGCGCCAGCCGCTCAAATGCGCGTAAGGATAATTCATCATCCCCCGGAGTATCCCTCCGGCCAGTCGCTGCCAAATCCCGGCGGGAGCCACTTTAGGCCAAAGGCGCCTCAGCGCGACCGCTTGCCGAAGCGATGCGCGAACACCCCGGCGACCGCGAAGTACACGGTGTGCTGGTCGCGGCCGAGTCCCGCGGCGTCATCGGTGATCGCCGCGCCCCGGTAAAAAAAGCCGGCGGGGTTGGTCGAGCGGCTGTAGCGGTACTCGACCCGCAGCAGCAGGTTCTCGGCGATCCGCACGTCGTTGGTCACCGTGCCCGAGATCAGGGTCTGGCGGACGCCGAACATCCGCCCGTCGCGGTCCCAGAAGAACTCCGGGCGCGCCGCCATGTCCCAGGTCCGCCGCTTGCCGAGCACGCGCCAGCGGGTCAACAGCGCCGCCGACATCCACAGGTTGGAGGGCCGACCGGGCAGGTCGCCGCGCCGCTCGCCGCCGATATCGAACACCCCCGCGAGGCCGAAGCGCTCGGTGTTGTAGGTGAACTGGGTGTCCGAGAGCATGCGCCAGGCGCCCATGCGCTGGTCCGCGGTCTCGGGGCCGCTGTAGAAGTACTCGGCGAGCGCGAAGCGCGGGCTCGGCGTGAAGGTGTAGCCGAGCATGATGCTCGGCGACTTGTTGGCGTCGGCCAGGGTCTGCCAGCCGTTGACGAGCCACAGCTGGACCCCATGGTGCTCGCCGAGCGGATGCACGATCTTGAGCCCCGCGAGATAATAGGGGAACGCATCGAGCTGCCAGCTCGGGGTGTAGTTCCAGTTGTAGGGGGTCCAGTGGACGCCGATGCCGATCGGTGACAGATGCATGCCCGCGCTGATCTCGGTGCCGCGCGGCATCTTCAGCCCGATGTTCGCCCGCGCGAGGTGCTTCCACACCTCCGAGCCCGCGAAGCGCGACGCCTCCCCACCCGGCGTCGGCTCCGCGGACACCAGGGCGTCCGCCGCCGGGCCGGCCTGCAGCGCCAGCTCGAAGGTCGGCGACAGACGACCCGGCACCGCGTCGCGGCGGATGTACGCCACCACCAAATTCAGCGTGAACTCGCCGGTCCGCGGCTGCCCTGCGGTGCCCCGGCTCACGTGGCTGTCCGGCAGGTTGTGATTGAAGGCGTAGTTCACGTCGGCGAAGCCGCCGACCTCCCAGGGCAGGAAATCCGCGTCGGCGCTCGCGGCTTCGCTGGCCACCGATGCGCTCGCGTCCCCGCGGCTCGCCGTCTCGGCCCCCGGCAACGCCGGGCCGCGCGGCAGGTCCTCATCGGTCGCCGCGGATGCGGCCTGCGCTGTCGTTGCGAGCGTCGGCGTCGGCCCCGGCGTCGGCGTCGGCCCCGGCGTCGAGGACGTCGCTACCGGGCCCGCCAGCGACAGG
>NZ_JACCSO010000726.1 GCF_013812955.1 Nannocystis sp.
CGACGACGACCCGCTCGGCGACGGCGACGACGACCTGTTGCCCGACACCAGCGGCATCCTGCCCGGCGTCGACCTCGGCGACCTCGGCGACCTCGGCGACGACGGCGACGACGGCGACGACGGCGACGACGGCCCGCTCGGCGACCTCGGCATGGATGGCGAGCACGCCCCGCTCGGCGAGCTCCCGCTCGGCGACTACAGCGGCGACGCCGGCGACAGCGAGCACCGCGAGCACCGCGAGCACCGCGAGCTCGACCAGGACGGCGAGCTCGCGGCCCTGCCCCGCGAGGACGAGGGCTTCGCCGACGATGACGGCCCGCCGCCGCTCGGCGAGGGTGAGGACGAGGACCTGCTCGGCGACCTCGACGACGACCTCGTGCTCGAGGATGTCGAGCTCGACGCCGACGCCGAGTTCGACGCCGACCTCGACGCCGAGCTCGACCCCGAGCTCGACCCCGACCTCGATGACGAGCCCATCGGTAACAGCAACGAGGACACCGACGGCGGCTTTCGGGTCCAGGAGTCGGTGAACAGCGCCGAGGCGCTCGGCGCGACCCGCTTCGCGCAGGGCGAGGAGGCGATGCGCGACGGCGAGTTCGACCAGGCGGTCGCGCTGTTCGAGGACGCGTATGCCAACGGCTTCGACCTCGCCGAGCTGCACGCGCACCTCGCCTTCGCCCGCTACCGGGCCAGCAACGGCGACGCCGGGACCGGCACGCACGGCCTGGAGATGCTGGACTGGGCCGAGCAGGCCGACCCCGGCCTGCCGATGATCCACGCCTACCGCGGCGCGATCCTGGTCGGCCTCGGGCGCCAGCAGGAGGCCGACGTGTCCTTCGACCGCGCGCTCTACCTCGACCCCGAGAACGAGCTCGCGCTGGCCTACCGCAACGGCTGATCGCCTGGCCTGAGGGACATGTCTCTCAGGCCAGCAAGCGCGCCTGCGCCAGCAGCTCGGGCGCGGCGTTGCGGGCGGGCAGCTCGAGCACCCAGTCGAGCAGGTCGGCGAGCAGCTTGCCGAGCTCCGGGCCTGGCGTGGCCACCCCGGCGGCGACCAGCTCCTTGCCGCCGATCGCCAGCTCGGAGATCGCCAGGGGCGCGCCGCGCACGGCCTCCTCGATGGTGACCAGCTGCGACCACTCGCGGACCACCAGGTCGGTCGCGTCGGCGAGGTGGCGGCGGCCGAGCGCCGCCGCGAGCTTGCGGATCGCCACCGGGTCGCGCAGCCGGGCCAGGGCGGCGTTGGCGGGGTCGGTGAGCGCGAGGATGCGGGCTCGCTCGTCGCGGCTCGGCTTGAGGCCGTCGATGATCGCCTCGATCTGGGCCCGCTCGCTGCGCAGCGGCCACAGCAGTCGGGCCAGGCGGACCACCGGATCGGGGCGCATCAGCTCGACCGCGGACACCGCCGCCTCGATCTCGGCCCCGCCCATCGGCGCGAGCACCTGGGCCCAGATCCCCGTATCGGCCATCGGCTCGAGGCCGAGCGCCGGACGGCGCGACTCGAGCAGCTTGAACAGCTCGACGTGCACGCGCTCGCGGCTGACCCGCGCGAGGATCTCGAGCGCCCCGCCGATCGCCATCTGCGTGGCCGCGTCGAGGCGGTACTCGAGCGTCGCGCACAGTCGCACCGCCCGCATCGCCCGCAGCCCGTCCTCTTGAAAGCGCTGGACCGGGTCACCCACGGCGCGAATGACCCCCGCGTGCAGGTCGGCGAGGCCGGCGAAGCAGTCGGTGAACACCTGCGTGATCGGGTTCCACGCGAAGGCGTTGACCGTGAAGTCGCGGCGCGCCAGGTCCTCCTGCAGCTCGCGCAGGAAGCGGACCTCGCTCGGGCGGCGCCCGTCGTCGTAGCGGCCCTCGCCGCGGAAGGTGGTCACCTCGGTGTGCACGCGCTCGTCGCCGCGGCCGTGCACCACGGTGATCGTGCCGTGGTCGATGCCGGTGGGGATGGTGCGGCGAAACAGGGCCTGCACCTCCGTCGGCGTTGCGCTGGTGGCGAGGTCCCAGTCACCCTGCGGTCGGCCGATCAGCGCGTCGCGCACGGCGCCGCCGACGACCACGGCCTCGTGTCCGGCGTCATGAATGATCTGCGCGACCTCGAGCAAAGCCGGGGGTATCTTGACCCGGGCAAGCGCGGCGGTTGCAGCTTCAGCGGTGCGGGGCGGGCTCGTCGGCGTCGTATACACGAGCCACAACGCTAGCGATAACCCGGGAAATTTGCGAGTCGGTCGCCGATGCCATGGTTGGCCGCCCTGGCGCTGTCATGGACCTTCCGATCCGCATCGCGCCGCTGCTGACCCCTCTGCACTGGCCCTTCGGCGCGCGCGGCCCGAGGGCCGTGGTACCGAATTGTAGGCGCAACCGACCGGTGTAGCGATTGGCATGAGCTCGGGCTCATCGGCAGCCTCCGGGTCATCGTGTGCATCCATTTCCGCGAGCCCGTGTGCGTGCATTCGTTGATGTCTCACTCGACGACCCCGCCGGCTGCGTCGGCGCCAGCGGGGCCGCGCTTCAGGCCGCCGAGGCGCGAGCCGAGTAGGCGATCAGCTTACGGGCCTGCAGCCCCCAGGTGGTGAGGTACACCGCCATCAGGACCATGACGATCTTGAGGCCGTCCTCCGACACGCGCTCCTGGGTGATCATCGTGCAGGCGGCGAGCAGCGCGCCCATGCCGATCAGCCCGCAAAGCACCAGGTTCAGGCCGACGAACACGCGGGCGACGTTGGGCCGGGTCGCCGAGTCGGTCACTCGCCCGATCATCATCGTGTGCGCCCCGAGGATCACGCCGCCGCCGAGCAGCATGCCGCCGCCGGTCCGCATGATCATCTCGGAGACCATCGGGCTGTCGGCCAGGAAGCTGTAGAGCACCGCCACCAGCGCGATCAAGACGACGTGCAGGCCGAGGGTCGCGAAGTAATGCAGCGCGACCTTCAGGCCCAGCTGCGGATCCGCCGGCTCACCGTCCCGACCCTGACGCCAGCGCAGCAGCACGTACACGAAGGGAAACAGGGGGAGGAGGCTGTAGACCAACAGCACCATCACGAACATGCCACCGAACATCTCCATCATCATGGTCCCACGTGTACCAAAGCCCGCGGACCCTGGCCATCACGCCCGGCCGGACCCTGAAAAGCGCCACTGAACATTGAACGCAGGGCCTCGCCGGGCCACGCCGGTATCGCCCGCCGGACGCGGCCGGCGACGACCCGACCGTGACATCGTTACAGGCGGGCCCGCAGTGACGGCGGCCCGCAGTGACAGGCGGGCCCCTAACCTTTGCAGGCGGCCCAGCTCTTGCCGCGACCGGCGTCGACGTGCAGGGGCACGCTCAGCTCCGCGGCCTGCTCCATCAGCGGCCTCGCGATCGCGATCAGCTCGTCGACCCTGCCCTCCTCGCACTCGAAGATCAGCTCGTCGTGCACGGTGAGCAGCATCTGGGCCCAGGGCACGCCGGTCAGGGCCGCCTCGACGGCGATCATCGCCCGCTTCATGATGTCGGCCGCGCTGCCCTGGATCGGCGTGTTTCGGGCGATGCGCTCGCCGTAGCTGCGCGACGCGCCCTTGCGCGCGAGCTCGGGGATGCGCCGGCGGCGGCCGAAGATGGTCTCCGCAAAACCGCGCTGGTCGGCGATGTCGACCAGCTCGTCGAGGTAGCGGGTGATGCCCGGGATCTTCTCGAGGTAGGCCTTGATGTAGCTGCCGGCCTTGCCGCGCGGGATGCCGAGCGAGCGTGACAGGCCGAACGCGGTCTGCCCGTAGATCACGCCGAAGTTGACCGCCTTGGCGATGCGCCGCTGCTCGGCGCTGACCTCGGCCTCGGGCACCGCGAACACCTCGGCGGCGGTGCGGCGGTGGACGTCGACGCCCTCGCGGAAGGCCGACAGGAAGTTCTTGTCGGCCGAGAGGTGGGCCAGGATGCGCAGCTCGATCTGCGAGTAGTCGAGCGCGACCAGCATGCGCCCCGCGTCGGCGACGAAGGCCTCGCGGATGCGCCGGCCGACCTCGCTGCGGATCGGGATGTTCTGCAGGTTGGGGTCCTTGCTCGACAGACGCCCGGTCTGCGCCACCGCCTGGCGAAAGCTGCTGTGCAGCCGCCCGGTCCGGGGATTGACCGCCAGCGGCAGGGTGTCGAGGTAGGTGCCCTTCAGCTTGGTCAGGGTCCGATACTCGAGGATCGGCCCGACGATCGGGTCGAGCTGCGCCAGCTCCTCGAGCACCGCGGCGTCGGTGCTGAAGCCGGTCTTGGTCTTGCGGGTCGCCTCGAGGCCGCGCTCCTCGAACAGGAACTTTTGCAGCTGCAGCGGCGAGTCGGGGTTCAGCGGGTGACCGGCCTCGGCCTCGATCTCCGCGCGCAGCTTGTCGATCTCGGCCCCGAGCACCTTGCCCTGGGCGGCGAGCACCGCCGGGTCGACCCGGATGCCGCGCTCCTCGATCTTCTCGAGCACGCGCGACAGCGGCAGCTCGAGCTGGTCGTACAGCGCCCGGATCGCCGGGCCCGAGGCGTCGAGCTGGGCGCGCAGGTGGCGACCGATCAGGCCCGTCAGCGTCGCGCGCTCGCACGCGTAGGCGCCCGCGAGGCCGAGCTCGACGCCCTCGAAGCGAAGCGCCTTTTTGCCCTTGCCGAGCACCGCCTCGCTGGTCATGACCGGGTATGCGAACAGGTCCTTGGCCAGCTCGGCGAGGGTGTGACTGGTGCGCGCCGGATCGAGGGTGTACGAGGCGAGCTTCGGATCGCCGACCAGGCTGGCGATCTCGATGCCGATGCGGCGCAGCACGATCGCCTGAAACTTGGCGGCGTGGGCCCAGATCGGCAAGGATCCGGCGAACAGCGGGCGCAGCAGCTCGATCGCGCGGTCGAAGGGCAGCTGCCCGGACAGCAACGAATCGCCGGTGTGCCCGACCGGAACATAGGCCGGCAGCAACGGCTCGGCTCCCGGCGTGGATGAGGATGCGGATGTGAATGGCGCGAAGGCCAGGCCGACCAGGCGCGCCTGGGTCGCGTCGGCGACGTCGACGGTGACCTGCAGCGCGAGCTCCGTCGCGCCCGCCAGCACCGCGGCGACCCACGCCTGCAGCGCGGCCGTGTCGGCGGCGCGAAACAGCTGGAAGTTGTTGCGGTCGAGGGTCAGGGGCGCGCCGGGCTGGAGCTCGAGCGGACCCTCGGGGCCCTTGCCTGCCGCGGCCGCGGCTGCACGCGCGCGGCCGGCGACCGACTTGAAGCCGAGCGGCCCGAAGAAGGCCTCGACGGTGTCCGGGTCGGCGCCGCGGTCGTGCAAGGTGTCGAGCGGCGGCAGGCCGGTGACCGCGCGATCGAGCTCGACCAGGCGCCGACTGAGGCGGGCCGTCTCGATGTTGGCCTCGAGCACCTCGCGACGCTTGGCCTGCTTGATGGTGCCGGCGCCGCGCAAGAGGCCCTCGAGGTCACCGAACTCGGCGAGCAGCGTGGCCGCGGTCTTGGGGCCGATGCCGGGCACGCCGGGGATGTTGTCGGAGCTGTCGCCGGTGAGCGCGAGCAGGTCGCCGAGCTGCCGGGGCCCGACGCCGAACTTCTCCTCGACGGCCTCGGGTCCGATGAGCTTGCCCTTCATCGTGTCGTAACAAAGGATCGCCGGGCGCGTCTCGTCGCCGAGGTCGACCAGCTGCATCAGGTCCTTGTCGGACGAGACGATGATCACCCGCCGCCCGGCCTTCTGGGCCATGATCGCGTAGGTGGCGATGATGTCGTCGGCCTCGACGCCGCTCAGCTCGATCGAGGGCAGGCCGAGGGCGACCGTCCCCTGGCGCACCAGCGGGATCTGCGGGATCAGGTCCTCCGGCGGCGGCGGGCGCTGGGCCTTGTAGCCGGGGAACAGCGCGCTGCGAAAGCTCGACCCGCCGTGATCGAAGACGACCGCGAGCACCTCGGGCGCGAACTCCTTGCGCAGCGCCGAGATCATGCGAACAAAGCCGTGCAACGCGTTGACCGGGACCCCCGTCGGCGAGGTCAACGACGGCAGGCCGTGGAAGGCCCGGAACATGAAGTTGCTGCCGTCGATCAGGAAGACGCTGCCGGGGCCACCGGTTGGCTTTGCGGGGGTGCTCACGACCGCGCCTTCTACCACCGGCGCCAGCGCTTGGCCACCTCCACCCGCGGCTACCACCGCAAGCACCGGCTGCTATCCTCGCGCCGCGTGTCAGACACTCCCGCCACCCCCGTGCCCGACACCTCCTCCGCTCGCCCCTGGGACATCGTCGTGTTCGGCGCCACCGGCTTCGCCGGGCGCCTGATCACCCGGTACCTCGCCCGGTACCTCGCCGAGCAGCCCCTCGTCGACTCCTCCGCCGACTCCCTCGCCGACTCCTCCGCCGACTCCTCCGCCGACTCCTCCGCCGACTCCTCCGCCCCTCCCCGGGCCGGGCTCAAGCTGGCGATCGCCGGGCGCGGCCAAGGCAAGCTCGAGGCCATCCGCGCCGGGCTCGAGCAGGGCGGCGTCGACAGCGTCGGTAACATCGGTGCTATCGGCATCATCATCGCCAGCGTCGACGACCCCGCCTCGCTGGCGGCGATGGCCCGCAGCTGCCGGGTGCTGGTGACCACCGTCGGCCCGTACATGCGCCACGGCTTGCCGGTGGTGGCCGCCTGCGTCGCCGCCGGCACCGATTACATCGACCTGACCGGAGAGCCAGCTTTTGTCGCGGCGATCAGCGAGCGCTTCGACGCCGAGGCGCGCGCGAACGGCTCGCTGGTGGTCCCCTGCTGCGGCTTCGACAGCATCCCCACCGACCTCGGCGTGCTCTTCACGATCAAGCAGCTGCCCGCGGGCCTGCCGATCACCATCGAGGGCTACATGCAGGCCCGCGGCGGCTTCTCCGGCGGGACCTTCGCCTCGGCGCTCGGGGCCTTCGCCGGGCTCGGCCGCGCGCGCAAGCGCAGGCCCACGAGCGCCAGGGTCGACCCGCCGGGTCGCAGCGTCGAGCGCCAGCCCGCGCGCCTGCACTACCAGAAGGCGCTGCGCCGCTGGGCCGTGCCGATGCCGACCATCGACCCGCAGATCGCCCTGCGCAGCGCCCGGGCGCGCGGCGACTACGGCCCCGAATTCCGCTACGGCCACTACATGTGCCTGAAGTCGCTGCCGCAGGTCGGGCTCATGCTCGCCGGGGTCGGTGCCCTGGTCGCGCTCGCCCAGACCCGCCCCACCCGCGCCCTGCTCGAGCGCCTGCGCCCGGCCGGCACCGGACCCTCCGAGGCCGAGCGCCAGGCCAGCTGGTTCAAGGTCACCTTTTTCGGCCAGGCCGGCGAGCACCGGGTCGTCACCGAGGTCCGCGGCGGCGACC
>NZ_JACCSO010000769.1 GCF_013812955.1 Nannocystis sp.
CGCATCGCCTGCCAGAACGCCGTACTGTTGCAAGAGGCCGGCCTGATCGAGCGCGTGGTCGCGGCGCCGGCCGCAGCCCTGGCCCGCGCCGACGCCGGCATCGACGAGCTTGAGGACGGGCTCCGGCGCTGCGAGCGACCGCCGGTGATGGCGCTGTATCGTGGGCCGCAGCCGCTGGTCGCCGCCCGCATCGAGCTCGCGCAGGTCGACGTGGCGATCGCGCTGGGCGACGGCTCGTGGGCGCAGGCGGTCGCTCATGCGGCGCGCGAGCCCAACGTCGACCCGGCGATCGCGGAGCGCCTGCGTTTGCCCGTCCAGATCGCCCTCACCTGGGGCTCCTGGCTGCGAGGACAGGACCTCAAGGCCAGCAACCGCCTGACCGAGATCTCCCCCGGCAAGGACCAATTCACCGCCGCCGCGCTCGCCGAGCTGCGCCTGCTCACCCGCGGCGCCGACGACCCCGACGCCCTCGCCGACGGCGCCCTCGCCCTCGACGCCTACCGCGAGCTGTTCGGCCCCGACGACCGTCGCCTCGTCCGCATCCATCGCGAGCTCGCCCGCCGCCGCCGCCTCACGGGTGACCTCGCCGGCGCCATCACCGAGATCGACGCCGCGCTCACCATCCTCCGCGAACCGGACGACCCGCGGCACGCCACCCTCACCCACGAGCTCGGCGACCTCGAGCACCTGCGCGGCGACTATCGCAGCGCGCTGCTGCACCACCGCGCCGCCCTCGTCGCCCGCGAGCGGGCCTTCGGCGCCGACCAGTTGCTGACCGCCGAGAGTCAGTTCGGCGTCGGCAGCGACCACGAGGCGCTCGGTGAGCTGCCCGCGGCGATCAAGCACTACGTGCTGGCTCTGGAGACCCAGCGCTCGCTCACGCCCGACGACCTGGCGACCGCACGCACCTTCAACAACCTCGGCCGCGCCTTTTATGTCGACCGCAACTTCGAGGGCTCGCGCAAGTTCCACGACGCCGCGCTCGCGATCCGGCGTCGGGTGCTGGGCGAGCACCACCCCGACGTCGCCACCAGCTTGAACAACCTCGGCGCGGTGGCTCGCGCGGAGGGCGACCTGGTCGCGGCGATGAAGCTGTTTCAGCAGTCCCTCGACCTGCGCGAGCGCCTGCTCGGCGCCGACCACCCGGCCACGGCGATCAGCCTCAACAACATCGCCGAGATCCTCGTGGTCCAGGGTGACCTCGGCCGCGCCCTCGCCCTCCACGAGCGCGCCCTGAAGATCCGCCGCCTCCGCTTCGGCGAGGACCACCCGGAGACCGCCCGCAGCCTGCACAACATCGGCGTGCTGCAGATGGACCGCGGGGACCTCGACGCCGCCGAGTCGGCCCTCGCCGCCGCCGCCAGGATCCGCGGCCTCCGCCTCGGACCCGAGCACCCCGAGACCCTCGGCTCGCTCGAACGCCTGAAGGAGCTCGCCACCCGCCGCGAACAGGACGCCGCACGCGAGCAAGCCGCCCGCACCCCCGAACCCACGCCCACCCGCAAGCGCGGCACCTCGCGCTCCACCTCGCGCTCCACCTCGCGCTCCACCTCGCGCCCCCCGCGCTGACCCACCGGCCGGCGTCCGTCCCCGTCCGTATCCGCGCCTCCTCGCGCCTCTCCACCCGTCCCGCACGCCCGAGCCCGCTGGCACATCGGCCCGGCATGCCACGGTTGCGCGCAGGAGGCCGTGCATGCCCACCCGAGCATCTACCCCGGCGGAGAAGCCCTCTGCCAGCACCGAGTACATCCCCAGGACCGACTCCCTCGCCAGCCTGCAGCTCGCCGCGGGCGCCTGTAAGGGCTGCGACCTGTACCAGCGCGGCACCCACGTGGTGTTCGGCGAGGGCCCGAGGTCCGCGCGCCTGATGCTGGTCGGTGAGCAACCCGGCGACCAGGAGGACCGCGCCGGCAAGCCCTTCATCGGCCCCGCCGGCCGCCTGCTCGACCGCGTGCTCGCGCAGGTCGGCCTCGACCGCGGCGAGGTCTACGTCACCAACACCGTCAAGCACTTCAAGTGGGAGGCCCGCGGCACCCGGCGCCTGCACGTGAAACCCAGCGCCAGCGAGGTCCAGGCCTGTCGCGGCTGGCTGCTCGCCGAGCTGGCCGCCATCAAACCGACCATGATCGTCTGCCTCGGAGCGGTCGCCGCCCGGTCCTTACTCGGCCGCACCTTCAGCGTCACCCGCAGCCGCGGCCTGGTCATCGGCGACACCGCGTGGGCCCCGTGGCTGATGGCCACCTACCACCCCTCCGCCCTGCTGCGCATGCCCGACGAGGCCGCCCGCGAAGCCGCCCTCGCGCACTTCACGGACGACCTGCGCCGCGCCTCCGAGACCCTCGCCGGCCTCAAAGCCTCGCGCGCGTCCTGAGCACGCGCGCTCACATTTGCGGAAAGACCACGCCCGCGGATATCGTGGCCACCTCATGCTACGCGTCACCAGTCTCCTCGCGCTCGCGCTCGCGCTCTCGACGGGCTGCGCCTCCTACGCGCCCCCGGTGCGCAGCCCGACCTACGGAGCCCCTGGACGGCTGCGGCAGGGCGACCTCGAGATCGCCGGCGGCGGCGCGGGTGCCATCGCTCCGGTCGGCGCTTACGCGGGCTGGCTCGCCTATGGCGTGCGCGACTGGGCCTCGGTCGAGCTCGGCGTCGACGGGTCGCGCAACGGCTGGGCGATGGGCTTCCTCGGCGGACGCTTCACCCACGCCCCGAAGCGCGAGCGCAAGCTGCACGGCGCCCTCGACGGTGAGGTCGGCGTCGGTATGGGCGCGGGTGGCAACGACCATTGCGACGCGCAAGAGACCCGCTGCAGCCAGCGCAAATGGAACCAGCGCGTCGCCTTCGGCAGCTACCTCGGCGGCGGCGCGGGCTATCACTTCTCGTGGTTCGCCCTCTACGCGCGCGGCCGGATCCAGCAGACCGTCAGCGACGGCCTGCCGGCGACCGTGTGGGGCACGCTGCACGGCGGCCTGCAGTTTCGCATCGCCCGCACCGTCGACCTGTTCGCCGGCACCGGCCTCTCCGGCTTCTTCACCGCCCAGAGCCCAAATTCTTACTTTTGGTCCTCCGACGCCGGCATCTCCGTGCACTTCGACGTCCGCGGCCGCCGCGGCAAATCTCAAGCCCGCCGCGGCGTCCGCCTGCGCATGTGAAGCGGACCGCTCAGAACACCGCGACGCCGCCGGCCCAGGTGAACCCGGCGCCGAAGGCCGCCATCAGCACGCGCGAGCCCTCCTGGATCTTGCCCTCGCGCCACGACTCGCTGATGCCGATCGGGATCGTCGCCGCCGTGGTGTTGCCGTAGCGCTCGATGTTGTGCACCGTCTTCTCCTCGGGGATGCCCAGCTTCGAGGCGACCAGCTGGTTGATGCGCATGTTGGCCTGGTGCGGCACGAACAGGTCGATGTCGGCGATCGTCAGCCCCGCCTTCTGCAGCACCGAGTGCACCACCTCCGGCATCTTCTCGACCGCCCAGCGAAACACCTGCTTGCCGTTCATCGCCGGGTAGTGCTTGCCCTCGTCGAGCATCTCGTGGGTCAGCCGCGGCTGCATCTTGCTCGCCGGCGCCTCGAGCCACAGGTCGTAGGCGCCCGCGCCGTCGGCGTGCAGCTCCAGGGCGCGCAGGCCCTGCTCGGGGCGGGTCGCCTCGCCGACCAGCACCGCGCCCGCGCCGTCGCCGAACAGCACCGCGACGTCGCGTCCGCGCTCGTTGAATTCGACGCCGGTCGAGTGGACCTCGGAGCCGACCACGAGCACGTTGCGATACACCCCGCAGCGGATCCACGCGTCGGCGACCGACAGGCTGTACATGAAGCCCGAGCACTGGTTACGGACATCGAGGGCCGGCACGCCGGGCAGCCCGAGCTTGTGGATCAGCAGGCAGCCGGCGCCCGGGAACTGGTGGTCCGGGCTCAGCGTCGCGAACAGCACCGCGTCGACGTCCTTGACCTCGCGCCCGGCCTGCTCGATCGCCATCCTCGCCGCCGGCAACGCGAGGTCGCTGGCGCCGATGCCCGACTCCTCGATGAAGCGACGCTCGCGGATCCCCGTGCGCTGGTGGATCCACTCGTGCGTGGTCGGCATGATCTTTGCGAGGTCATCGTTGGTCACGACCCGCGTCGGGACATAATGGCCGGAGCCGAGGATGGCAGAGCGTCTCTCCATTCCTCCCTGGTTATCGCCGCCGGAGATTTGATTCAAGATGCGCAGCATCCTGCGCAGATCCTCAGGGGCGGCCTGGACGACATCGACCGCGAAGCCGCCGCGGACTCGCCCCGCCCTCGTGCAGCGACCGGCGCCGCTGTTCCCGCCGCTGGAAGACCCTCACGGCCCGCGCGCGTGTTCGTGCCAGCCCTCACGCCGGTGCTGGCGGACACGGCCATCCGACGGGTGCGGACCTCACGGCTCGCCGCTGCCGCCCCGGCACCGCCCCGGCGAGCTCCGACCCCCGAAAGAGATGAAGCGGGAAGCCTTCACGGCCCCCGCTTCATCCTACTGCGCCTTCTCGAAGTGGAGGCAAGGGGGATCGAACCCCTGACCTTCGCGCTGCCAGCGCGATGCTCTCCCAGCTGAGCTATACCCCCGTGAGGCGTGAACCCGTGTGACGGGCTCGGTCGGCGTCAGTGCGGCGGGTGTCTAGCAGCGGCCCGCGGCCACGTCAAGCACGAAGTTCAAGGCCGGGACTACCACGACCCCGGCCCCCTTGCGCGGGCGGGTGGGCGCGCAGCATGATGCGCCCGAGCCTCGAAGACCGACCCCGAGTCTCTCCGACGTCCTCCCGCCGCCTTCCCGACTTTCTCCCAGTCTTCCCCTCCGTCTTTCCTCCGTCTTTCCCTCCGTCTTTCCCTCCGAACTTCGCGCCGACTATCTCATGGACCTCGCTGAACTCTTCGCGCAGGGCGGCCCGCTGATGTGGGTCATTTTGGCGGCTTCGATCGTCGGGGTCGGCGTCTTCTTCGAGCGCCTGTGGTCGACCCAGCGGGCCAAGGTGCTGCCGCGCTCCTTCGTCGACCGGATCAGGGCGCTGGTGGCCAAGGGCAAGACCAGCGAGGCGCTGCTGCTGTGCGAGGAGAACGGCTCCAGCATCGCGCTGATCATGGCCGCGGCGCTGCGCACCTCCGAGTACAGCGTCAGCCGCGGCGAGGTCAAAGAGGCCGTCGAGGAGGTCGGGGCCCGCGAGGTCGCCCACATGGACCGCAACGTCGAGATCGTCGGCACCGTCGCCACCATCTCGCCGCTGCTCGGCCTGCTCGGCACCGTCGTCGGCATGATCCAGGTGTTTCGTCAGTTCGTCGTCGCCTACGCCTCCGGCAACGTCGGCCCCGACACCTTCGCCCAGGGCATCTGGCAGGCGCTGATCACCACCGCCTACGGCCTGATCGTCGCCATCCCCACGCTGCTGCTCTACCGGTTCCTCCAGGGCCGCACCGGCCGCATCGTCGGCGAGATGGAGGAGGACGCGATGGGCATCGTCAACCTGCTCGAGGACAGCCGCCGCGGCCGCGCCAATGCTCCCGAGCGGACCGAGCGGACCGCCGCGGAGCCGGCGCGATGAACTTTCGCGGCGGCCACAACGGCGGCATGCGCGGCCGCGGCCGCAACATCATCGACAGCGCCGCCGTCGACCTGACCCCGCTGATCGACGTCACCTTCCAGCTGCTGATCTTCTTCCTGCTGACGGCGACCTTCAACACCGACGCCGCCTTCAAGGTCAAGCTGCCCAAGGCCAGCGCCAGCGAGCCCGCCACCGAGAGCAAGTCGATCGTCGTCGAGATCTCCGAGGACGGCCGCTTCGAGATCGACCGCAAGATCGTCGACGAGTCCGAGCTCCAGACGCGCCTGTGCATGGCCGCCAAGGAGGCCGACATCTCGACCGTCAACATCAAGGCCGACCAGAACACCAAGCACGAGAAGGTCGTCCAGGCGATGGACGTCGCCAAGGCCTGCGGCATCGAGAAGCTCGGCATCCTGCATCGCCGCTGATCCGCTGATTTCAGCAGATCAGCGAAACAACGTACAATCAGCGTACTCGTGCTCGTGCAGACCAGGTGATGACCCCTGGCGACCGCGCGCGAGATCGCGTAAAAACCGCGGCGGAGGATCCCCCATGTCCATCACCTTCTATTTCTCCCCGATGTCCAACGCCAGCCGCATCATGTTGTCGCTCACCGAGCTCGGCGTGCCCTTCGAGACCGTCCAGCTCGACCTCCGCGCCGGCGACCAGCGAAAGCCCGAATTCCTGGCCGTGAACCCCAACGGCAAGGTTCCGGCGGTCGTCATCGACGGCACCCCGATGTTCGAGTCGGTCGCCATCCAGATCGCCCTCGGCGAGCGCTACGGCGTCGAGAAGGGCCTGTGGCCGCAGCTCGGCACGCCCGCGCACCTCGACGCCCTCACCTGGCTGGTCTGGGGCCAGGTCTCGCTCGCCGGCGCGCTGTTCAGCTACATGATGAACACCAACGACTGGTTCCCCAAGGAGCGACATAACACCGCCCAGGCCGAGCACTACCTGAAGGAGTCCCAAGACCTCCTGCGTTTGCTCGACGCCCGCCTCGAGGACCGCGATTACATCACCGGCGAGCGCTGCACCCTCGTCGACATCGACCTCGCCTCCGTGCTCGGCTGGGCCCTGCAATCCACCAAGATCGACACCTCGGATCTCAAGCACCTGCCCGGCTGGCTCGCCCGCATCAGCCGGCGCCCCAGCTTCGTCAGCATGCATCAGCAGCACACCGCCAGCTGACCCCGGCCTCCGGCCTCAGCTGACCCCGGCCTCCGGCCTCCGCTGACCCCGGCCTCCGGCCTCAGCCGACCCCGGCCTCCGGCCTCAGCCCTCACATCGTCGGCGTTGGAACCTTCAACGCCGTCGCCACATCCTGCGCGCGAATGCGTTGCAGCTCCCCCTCGTGCTTGACCCGGGCCTCGCGCAGATCCTGGAGGCCCTCGTCGGCCGCGGACGGCTGCGAGAAATAGTCGGTGCCCAGCTCGATCGCGCGGGTCAAGCCGCCCTTGCCGAACATCTGCCCGCCCGCGAGCACCAGCCCGTCCGGCTGCTCGCGCAGGTTGCCGGTCATCACCCCGAGGCACATCGCCAGCTCGACCATCTGCCGGGCCTGGATGCGCTGCTGCGCCCGCTCTCGCTTGTTGATCTTGGCGGTGACCGCCTGCCACTGGCGGAGCTCGGCCTTGTAGGCCGGGGAGCGCGGGATCTTCTCGAGCTGCTCGGCGGTCGTGCCCGCGAACATCCAGTACGGCTGCATCGGCTCGCTGCGCTCATCACCCGTGAACCCGCTGCGGGTCACGAGCACCATCAACATCACGTCGAGCAGGCCCTGCATCGCCGCATCGCGGGCGCTGACCACCGGCACCACCGCCGGCTCGATCCACTTGTGGGTGGTCCTCGCGGTCCCGGCTGCGACCCGCTGGATCACCCCGAGGTCGGTCGTCACCACCAGCTGCCGCGCCACCACCTTCGCGTAGACCGTGCGATAACCGCCGACCGCCAGCGTGTGCGCCCCGCTCGCGCGATCTTTACCCACCGGGGCCGGCGTGCCGCTGGCCCTCATCCGCTGGGCCACGTGCTTCCAGGCCCGCTCCAGCAGCACCTCGGCCCGCGCCTCGTCGTTCACGCCCAGCCCGACCGCGAAGCCGAGGTCGCCCCCGCGCCCGGGGCCCTCGCCGCGCATCAGCGCGTCCGAGACCGTCAGCGCGAACCCTCCCGTGCCCGCGAGCATCTCCAGGAGCTCGCGCCTGGCGTCCGGGATCCCCATCTCCTTGTCGATCTCGAGATAAAGCTTCGCCGGGTCCTCGCCGCTGGCGTGCAGCAGCGCCTCCAGTTCGGCCAGCGCCGCCGGCACCTCGACGCTGCCGCCGAGCATCAGCACCGGTCGCTCACCGAGCGCCATCAGCACCGGTGAAGGCTCCGCGGCGTTGCGCAGCACGGCCCGCAACGGCGCCGTCTCCGGCATCTTCGCGCGGATCGTGCCGACCACCCCGGACGCGCTGCCCGTGAACTCGAACATCACCGGCGACATCACGGTCAGCCAGCGCCTGGCGAGCTCGAGCCTACGCGTGCGGCGCTCGAGGTTGCGGCGCTCCCACTCGTGCTCCCGGTCGATCTGCTTGCGCAGCTCGTCCTCCACATCGGGCGCGACGCCGGTGGCCCGCGCCCGCTCGAGCTCCTCCTCCACGTAGCTCGAGCCCGTTCGCGGGCTGGCGAGGCTGGCCGCCTCGTCCTCCAGGGCCGCCGACAGGTCGACGTAGGCGCTCAGCCCCGGGTCCGGCGCGCCGCCGGCGATCGCCTGCTGGTAGCGCGCCGACGCCGTCAGGCCGCGCGCCGGGTCGATGGTCGCCAGCAGCCGGGCGATGTCGGTCATCGCCGCGTAGATCTCGTCGCCGGCGACGAAGAATACGAAGCCGTCGCGCAGCACCAGCGCCTGCGCCCGCTCCGGATCGAGCTTGAGCACGAGCCCGCGATCCTCGAACACCGGCACCAGGCGGCCCGCGCCGGTGACCCGGTCGACGAAGCTGCGCAGCAGCGCCGGATCCGAGACCGTCGCATACCCGACGAAGGTCGTGCTGCGCACATCGACGAGCGCCACCCCCATCGGCCCCTTCGCATCGATCCCGATCAGCTGCCACTGCCCCGGGTCGAGCAGATTGGCGCCGAAGTTGGTGGTCATCAACTGCGCCGCCTGGTCGTAGAACGGCCGATATTTCGCCACCAGCGCGTCGACATCGACCACCGCCAGCAACGCGTCGATCCCCGCGACGTTGATCACGACCGCCGTGGTATCCGGCAGCAATTGCACTGGCGCCGTGGCCGCTGCGACCATGCGCACGCTCGTATTCGTGGATACACGGGCCACCGGCTGCACGGTCGGCGCCAGCGCTGCCTCGGGCTCCACCGGTCGATGCCGCGGCGCACAACCACCGGCCAAAGACGCCATCATCACCCAAGCCGCTGCCTGCCACGCCCTGGCGCCATGCATGGACCCCAGCGTACACCACCCACAGTTGCCCCGCGCTGGCAATTGTGCGCGCCCCCGCGCCATCTGCCGCACCACCTGCCGCCTTTGGGCAGAGGCTGCTAAAACTGTCGGCCAAGCCATGCGCCGCGCCGCCCTGTCCCTCACCACGCTCCTCGCTTGCACGCCCGCCACCCCCGCCTCGTCGGGCGAGGACAGCGACAGCGGCGACAGCAGCACGACGACGGGCGTCGTTGCGAGCACCGGCACCGGCACCGGCACCGCGCCGACGAGCACCGGGGAACCGGAGACGGGCACGACCGGGGAGCCTGAACCGGAGACCGCGCTGATGGTGCACAGCTTCGGCAAGTATACGATGCAGCCCTTCGAGGAGACCGAGCCCTGCGTGCAATGGTCCCTGAACAACGAGGAGGCGATCTATATCAACACCGTGACGCTCGCCAACGACGGCGGCTATCACCACTCGAACTGGCTGGTGGTCCCCGAGTCGCAGTTCGAGGGCGAGGACGGCTACTTCAATTGCTGGGACCGCGGCTTCAACGAGCTGCAGGCGGCGATCACCGGCACCGTGCTGTTCGCCCAGTCGACGCAGTCGCGTTATGAGACCCAGGAGCTGCCCGAGGGCGTGGTGATCAAGGTCCCGCCGCGGCACAAGGTGGTCGCCGGCGTGCACCTGCTGAACCTCAGCAGCGTGGCCACCGACAGCGAGCTGCGCATGGGCCTGACGCTGACCCATCCCCGCGACGTCGCCACCATCGTCGCCCCGTTTCGCCTCAACTATCAGGACCTGGCGATCCCCCCGCTGTCGCAGAGCCGCTTCACCGGCGAGTGCATGCTCGCCGACCCCTACAAGAGCAAGTCCGGCGTCGAGCTCGACCTCAAGCTCTACCACGTGCTCCCGCACTACCATTACCTCGGCAATTACTTCTCGATCGAGATCATCGGCGGGCCCCGCGACGGCGAGCAGGTCTATCTGCATAACGGCTTCAACGCCGACGGCAACGGCCGCACCTACAGCCCGCCGATCGACCTCAGCGGCGCGCTCGGCCTGCGCTTCACCTGCGGCTACGACAACTGGCGCGACAAGGAGATCAACTACGGCATCGGCGACCAGGAGATGTGCACCATGCTCGGCCTCGCCGACATGCGCGTCATGATGAACGGCTCCGTCGACGGCGGCACCAAGCTCACCGGCAGCGAGGGCGGCCTGCTCGAGTTCGAGGGCCCCTGCACCGTGTTCGCCCTGCCCAAGAGCGGCGCCCATGGCAAACCCACCCAGGCCGAGCAGGACGCCCCCCTCTACGTCCCGCCCGCCGCCGAGGGCGACCTCGACCTCGACCCCGTCAAACCCTGCGTCGACGTCTCGCCCGACGAGCAGCCGCTCGCCCCGGCCACCCTCGCCAGCCTGCGCTCGACCATCTTCAACCCGAGCTGCGCCTTCTCCAGCTGCCACGGCGGCAAGTCCCCGGTGTCCGTCCGCCTCGACGGCCCCGACCTCCGCGACGTCCTGCTCGGCACGCCCAGCGGCGCCGCCACCACGATGCCCCTGGTCGACCCCGGCAAGCCCGACAACAGCTGGCTATATCAGCTGGTGTCGCGCTGCGAGCCGACCGACGGCTCCGGCATCGCGCATACGCACATGCCCTACAACGCCCCGAACCTGCTCGAGCCGCGCCTGGTCGCCAAGCTGCGCGCCTGGATCGCCGCCGGCGCGCCCGAGTGATGCCGTAAACCGGGGCTCCTCGCCGGGCCCTTCATCGACCACGCGCCGTCGTCAGGTCCAGTTGTTGAACGCGCCGTTGACGACCCAGCCCGCCTTCACCGACCCGATGCGCGTGCGGATCGCGCCGCCGTAGCCGCTCGCCAGCTCTTTATAGGCGAGCTTCCAGGTGCCGCCGTCGTTCTTCAAGTGGGTGACGTGGATCTTGTGTCGGGTGATCTTGAGGGCGTTCTTGGGATCGGCGCTGCTGGTGTGCATGAGCTCGGGCAGGTACCACCAGGCGGGGTCGGGGATGGTGTGATCGAGGTCGGCCAGGGCGTGCCCCATCTCGTGCTGCACGTCGTCGGCGCCCGTCGAGAACACGTCCACGGCCATGCAGATCAGGAACGACGCGCAGCCCTCGGTCCAGCGACCGAAGTTCAAGAGCGTCACGGCCTTCGACTTGGACTCGGCGTTGTAGATGCTGCCCGGTGCCAGCACCGGCACGCAGCTGTTCTCCATCAGGGCGTCGATCGTGCCTGCCGCGAGGGTGGCGAATCCAGTCTCGCACAGGGTCTTCGGCCAGCCGGCGCCGCCGACGTAAGCGACATGCCCGGTGCTCTCGATCAGCACCGCGACGTGGTCTGCGTTGCCGCCGCCATAGGCGCGGGCCCACTGCCGGGCGGTGGACGCTGGGGGGCTGAACACGGCTTCGTGGTAGGGCTTCGCCATCGGTGGCGCGTAGATGTCGATGCCCTGGTCCGTCGGGTTCACCGCGACCCCGGTGATCTCCAACGCGTCGATGCCGATACCGGCAGCCTTGATGACGACGTCGACCGGCCCGCGCGTGCCCAGCAGCGGCAGGGTGCTCTCATTGGGGAACGGGCGCGGCTGGAGGAAGGCGCGCGGCCCGCCCAGATCGAAGACGTCGGCGTCGAACGCCAGGCCCGCGTGGTCCCCGTGAACGGAGACGAAGGACCTGAGTCCCGCGACGATCGCCGCCGCGACCTGGGCCGGGGTCTGGTCCTTGGCGATGGCGGCGATGGGAATGGTCTCCTCGAAGGCGGCCTTGCCCGTCGCCGTGACCAGCACCTTGACCTCGGCGTCGAAGTCGACCAGGGAGACATGGTCCTTTCCGGTGTGCTCACCCACGGTGATGAGCCGACGCGGTGGGGCCCCGACCCGGTGGAGCGGCGTCAGCGGGTCGATGAGCTCGAACTCGATCCCCTGCCCTGCCCACCAGGCGTTGAGCTGGTGCATCTTGATGCGGGCGACCCGTTTGAGCTTGTTGGTCGGATCGGTCCCGGAGTTGGAGGCGAGCAGGAGCTTCACGGGCACCCGCGCGTACGGCGCTCCGCCCATCGTGGGCTCGGCGGTGAACGGCGCGCCGTAGAGGGCACCCTCGATCGCTAGCTTGCGCCCAAACTGCTTGCCGGCATCCATGATCGCCTGGCAGTCGGTCAGGATCGTCTTGTCGGGGGGGTAACTCATCGGAGAGTCGGAGGGTCCAACCGAGTGGACGAGGACGTGCGCCGGATCGATGCGGGCGTGGGTGGTCGCCACCCGCATGTACGGCGACTCCCAGGTCGTCGGGGTGATCTGCTCGAGCGTCGCCTTCATCCCGGCAACGTGCGACGCCGTCTTGATGGGCGCGGGGCCGTTGCCAAAGCTCACGTGGCTCGGCGACAGTCCCGTTGCCGTCAAGACCTTCAGGGTCACCTCCACGCTCGGCGGCAGCGGGGCCTCGGGCGCGACGTCGAGGGTCACGCGGAGCCGGAACAGGGCGGGCTCGGCGTTGGCGTCAACATTGTCGGCGAAGCTCGTGTTCAGCGGGAAGGTAAAGGGTCCGGTGGCCAGGGCCGACGGAGCCGCATCATTACCCTGATCGGTGTCAAGGATCGGCGCGTCGAGCCTGTCCGGCATGTCGGTGGTCGAGAAGGGGATCACCGCCAGTATCGTGGCGCCGCGGAAGATGGTGAGCGTGGCCACGAGCGGCTTCATCTCGACATCAACCGTCTTGTCGTCCCCCGGCTCGAGCGTCACCGCGACGTCGGCGCGGCTCGACCAGGCGCCGCTCACCGAGTGCGCCCACACGTGGAGCGTCGTCGTGGCGTTGCCGGTGTGCACGTCGGTGAGGGTGAACGTGCCGTCGGCCGATTGGAGCAGCGCGTGCGTGACGGCCTTGACGGTTACGCCGTGGGTGTCCGCGGTCGCGGAGACGCCGACCTTGATGTCCCCGTCGGGCCACGCCGCCGGCGCCACGCCGATCACGCCGCGCTTGATCGACGTGACCTTGACCGACAGCTTCCACGGAGGGATGCCGTGGCCCTTGAGCCTGACGACCGCGGTCGTCATGTCGGGATCGTTGGACTCGATGGTGAGGTCGCCCTCGTGATCGCCGCTCGCGGTGGGCGCGAAGCTCACCTCGAGCTCCACCTCGGCTCCAGGCTGGACCGTGGTCCCGTTCGTCAGGGCGTTCCCCCCGCCAGCCGGAAACATCGCGGGGAAGCTCAGGGTCTTGATCACCAGATCGGCGTCGCCGATGTTCTTGATGGTGATCTTCTTGGGCGTCGTGAGCCCAGTGGCGAGCCGCAGGAAGTCGTGGGCGTCGATGAGCTGGATCTTGGGCTGCTTGAGGAGGAGCTCGAACTTGACGAACGCGATCTGCCCTCGCTGCACGGTCGCGGCCTTGGTCACCACGAGCGGCGGCTTGTGCGTGGTGTCCGTGGGACTCGGCAGCGGGCTCGGCATCGTCACGCTGTAGTCATCCTGGTCGAGCGGATCGTAGGCGACGAGGCCGTGGGCGTCCGTCGTCTTGGGGCCGGTGCCCGGACCGCCGGTGACGTTGACCTCGACGCCGCCGACGCCGGTCCCCTTGTCGTCAATGACCTGCACCCACAGCGCACCCCTCATGAGCGGGCAAGCCTGCGCGGTGCCGGCCACCACGTGCGCGTGGGTCGGGCAGTTGATGTTCCCGCCGCAATTGCTGCAGGTCGGCATCTTCAGCCGTCTCCCTGCGCCACGACCACGCGGCCCTGGGTGCGCCCGGCCATTCGCTGGAGCAGCATGTCCATCTTGAGCTGCTCCGGCAGCGTCGGGTGCGTGAGGATGCCCTGCGCCCAGGCCCGATCGGGCGAGCGCTCGAACGCCTCGCCGTACTGGATCATCAGCCCGGCGAGCGCCGTCACGCCGCCTTTGGTGACGACCCCGCAGGTCGCACCCAGGTCGATGGCGCGCCCGACGAGCTCCCGTGTCCCCGGCTCCTGGAGGGCCTCGTAGCGGGTCGGGTAGTCGATGGCGACGACGGCGATCAGCCGATCCTCGAACTCGCGTCGGGCGTTGCGCTGAAAGATACCCATCTGCGCGTCTCGAATGATGAGCATGGGTTTTTGACTAGACACCTCCGAAAACGGCGCCGCAAGCGAATTCGACTGCGCCCGCATGGCGGCCGTTCTCGCGCGTCCAGCATCGTCCCGCCGACGTTCGCCCAGCTCACTGGGCATCATCCTTCACGGGTTCGTCGGAGAGCAGCGAAGCGCCGGGGTGCTCAGGTCCTGTCGTGCTCGCCGAGCACCTGAGCCCGCAGCTGGCGGGCCCAGCCCTCGAGGTCGGCCAGCGTGCTGTGCAGCAGCTCCGGGCTGTCGGAGATCCCTTTCAGGGCGGCCTCGAGCAATGCCCGCCCGCGACGGATCCGCGTCTTGGCGGTCCCGAGCGGCAGGTCCAGCACCACGCCGATCTCCGCCGCCGTCAGCCCCTCCCAGTAGTGCAGCTCGAGCGCGACCTGATAGTCGACGGGCAGCCGGCGCAGCGCCAACAGCAGCAGCCGCTGCTCCTGCCGCGCCGCCAGCACCTGGGTCGGCGTGCTCAGCGTGTGCGCCGACTCGGCCTCGAAATCCAGGGGCTCCGGCCCCCTGCGCCGCTCCCGGTAATGCTTGCACAGCACCTTGTAGGCGATCGCAAACAGATACCCGCGAAAGCTCGCCTCCCCGCGAAATCGCTCGCGGCCCTCGAGGCACGCCAAAAAGGTCCGCTGGATCAGGTCCGCCTCGCCCTCGCCGACCTTGTTGCGGAAGAACCGGGCCACCCCCGCGTAGTGGCGCTCGAACAGCCGCTTGCCCGCCGCCTTGTCGCCCGAGCGCCAGGCGTCCACCAAAACGCCGTCGTCCTCTGCGATCCCGCCAGCCACGGACCGCCAGCGTAGCGGAGTTTCAGGCCGGTTCCGAGGCACCGCAGCTCGCGCACCGACGGCGACGCGTGTGAGGCGCCCGGCCCGTCCGCCGGGGGTCCACGGGCCACCTCGTGACCGGCGGCGTCGGCCCCGGTCGATGCTATGAAAGCCGCCATGTCCGCCGCGCCGCGACCGATCCGCAAGCTGATGTGTGCCAACCGCGGCGAGATCGCCATCCGCGTGTTTCGAGCCGCCACCGAGCTGGGCATCCGCACCGTGGCGATCTTCAGCCACGAAGACCGGGTCCATCTCCACCGCTACAAGGCCGACGAGGCCTACCTGGTCGGCCGCGGTCGCAGCCCCGTCGCCGCCTACCTGGCGATCGACGAGATCGTCGCGCTCGCCCGCGCGCACAAGGTCGACGCGATCCACCCCGGCTACGGCTTCCTCGCCGAGAAGGGCGAGTTTGCCCGCGCCTGCCTCGCGGCCGACATCGCCTTCGTCGGCCCCGCACCCGAGGTCCTGGACACCTTCGGGGACAAGACCGCCGCGCGCACCCTGGCGATCGCCGCCGGCGTATCGGTGGTCCCGGGCAGCGACGGACCGGTCGCCGACCTCGCGGGCGCGCGGGCCTTCGCCGCCGCCCACGGCTTCCCGCTGATCATCAAGGCCGCGATGGGCGGAGGCGGCCGCGGCATGCGGGTGGTCCGCGCCGCCGAGGAGCTCGACGAGGCCTTCAACCGCGCCAGCTCCGAGGCCCGCGCCTCGTTCGGCGACGGCACCGTGTTCATCGAGCGCTTCATCGCCTCGCCCCGCCACATCGAGGTCCAGATCCTCGGCGACCGCACCGGCGCGGCCCTCCACCTGCACGAGCGCGACTGCTCGGTGCAGCGCCGCCACCAGAAGGTGATCGAGATGGCCCCCGCGATCGGCCTCGACGACAAAGTCCGCGCGGCCCTGCACGCCGACGCGTTGAAGCTCGCGCGCGCCTCTCACTACACCAACGCCGGCACCGTCGAGTTCCTGGTCGACCCCGAGGGCCGCCACTACTTCATCGAGGTCAACCCGAGGATCCAGGTCGAACACACGGTCACCGAGGAGGTCACCAATGTCGACCTCGTCCAGGCCCAGATCCGCATCGCCGGCGGGGCCACCCTCGCCGAGCTCGGCCTCGAGCAAAGCGCCCTCAAACCCCGCGGCCATGCGATCCAGTGTCGCATTACCACCGAGGACCCGCTCCAGAGCTTCAACCCCGACACCGGCCGCATCGAGGCCTATCGGTCCGCGTCGGGCATGGGCATCCGCCTCGACGGCGGCTCGGGCTACTCCGGCGCCGTCATCTCACCACATTACGACTCGCTGCTCGTCAAGGTCACCGCCCGCGCCCAGAGCTTCCCCGCGGCCGTCCAGAAGCTCCAGCGCGCGCTCTCCGAGTTCCGCGTGCGCGGCGTCAAGACCAACATTCCGTTCCTGCAGAAGGTCCTCGCCCACCCCACATTCGTCGCCGGTGAGGTCACCACCACCTTCGTCGACGAGACCCCCGAGCTGTTCCAATTCCCGGTCCGTCGCAACCGCGCCCAGCGAGTGCTGCGCTTCCTCGCCGACATCGCCGTCAACGGTCCCAGCACGCCCTGGGCGACCCAGACCCCGCCCGCCGCCGTCGACCCCGAGATACCCGCGGTCCCGACCGGCTCGGCCATTCCTCCGGGCTGGCGCGACCTGCTGCGCGGCGAGGGCCCGGCCGGCTTCGCCAAGGCGGTCCGTAACCATCGCCCGCTGCTGCTCACCGACACCACCTGGCGCGACGCCCATCAGTCCCTGCTCGCCACCCGCGTCCGCACCATCGACCTGCTGGCGATCGCCCCCCAGACCGCGCGCACCCTCTCCGGCGCCTACAGCCTCGAGATGTGGGGCGGCGCCACCTTCGACGTCGCCCTCCGCTTCCTGCGTGAGTGCCCCTGGGACCGCCTCGAGCGCCTGCGCGAGCAGGTCCCCAACATCCCGTTCCAGATGCTGCTGCGCGGCGCCAACGCGGTCGGTTACACCAACTACCCCGATAACGTCGTGCGCGGATTCGTGCGCGCCGCGTACACCCGCGGCATCGACATCTTCCGCGTGTTCGACTGCCTGAACTACGTGGAGAACCTGAAGCTCGGCATCGACGTGGTCGGCGAGACCGGCGGCGTGATCGAGGCCGCGTTATGTTACACCGGCGACGTCGCCGACCCCGGGCGCCGCAAATACTCGCTCGCCTATTACGTCGACCTCGCCGGCCAGCTGGTCGAGCTCGGCAGCCACGTGCTCGCCATCAAGGACATGGCCGGCCTGCTCAAGCCGCGCGCCGCGACCCTGCTGGTCGAGGTCCTGCGCGCGACTTATCCCGACGTCCCGATCCACATTCACACCCACGACACCGCCGGCACCGGCGTCGCCTCGATGATCGCCGCCGCCCGGGCCGGCGCCGACGTCGTCGACGCGGCGATCTCGTCGATGTCCGGCATGACCTCGCAGCCGTCCCTCGGGGCGATCGTCGCCGCCATGCAGGGCGGCGAGCGCGAGACCGGCCTGACCATCGATGACCTGCAGGTCCTCAACACCTACTGGGAGCAGGCCCGCGCCCTCTACGCCCCGTTCGAGAGCGGCATGCACAGCGGCAGCAGCGACGTGTACCTGCACGAGATGCCGGGCGGCCAATATACCAACTTGCAATTCCAGGCCCGCGCCCTCGGCCTCGCCCACCGCTGGCCGGCGATCAAGCGCGCCTACGCGGCCGCCAACCGGGCGCTCGGCGACCTGATCAAGGTCACCCCCTCCTCCAAGGTCGTCGGCGACCTCGCCCAGTTCATGGTCCAAAACGACCTCGACGAGCATCAGCTGGTCGAGCAGGCCGAGACCCTCTCGCTGCCGAAGTCCGTGCTCGAGTTCTTCCAGGGCCACCTCGGCCAGCCCTACGGCGGCTTCCCCGAGCCGCTGCGCAGCCGGGTCCTGCGCGGCCAGCCGGTGATCGAGGGCCGCCCCGGCGCCTCGCTGCCCGACCTCGACCTCGGCGCCCTCAAAGATCAGCTGATTCACAGCCACGGCCCGTCGATCAGAGAGGTCGATGTATTGTCGGCCGCCCTCTACCCCGCGGTGTTCGCCGAATACATGGCGTTTCGCGCCCAGTTCAGCGACACAGGTAAACTTCCCACCCGCGCCTTCCTGGCGCCACTCGCCATCGGCGCCGAGCTCAGCGTCGAGATCGAGGAGGGCAAGACCCTGGTCGTGCGCCTCACCGCGGTCGGGGAGCTCGGCGCCGACGGCCAGCGCGAGGTCTTCTTCGAGCTCAACGGCCAGCCCCGCTCGCTGCGCATCGCCGATCGGGCCGCATCCACCACGATCGTCCGCCGCGAACGCGCCGACCCGGCCGACCCCGCCTCCCTCGGCGCACCGATGCCCGGCGGCGTCGTCGAGCTGCGCGTCAAAGTCGGCGAGCGCATCCCCGCCGGCGCCGCCGTCGTCGTGCTCTCGGCCATGAAAATGGAGACCGTCGTCGCCGCCCCACACGCCGGCACCGTCACCCGCATCGTCGTCGCCGTCGGCGACACCGTCGACGCCGGCGACCTTTTGTTGATACTCGGCCCCGACCCCACCCCGGCCGCCTGAAGGGCCGAGTTCACACGATCGGCGGACCAAAGCAGCGACGCAGCGCCGCGGCGAACGGCGCAAAGCCCGTGGGGCACATCGTGACCAGCTCGGCAATGTCGGTCCGCGCGGCGACCTCCTCGCGTAACTCGAGGCTATCCCGCCGGTGGGCGAATCGCTCGGCGAGCTCATTGAGCAACGGCTTCGGTTGCCGCCCTTCCTTGCCACTGCCCTCGTAAAGATCTTCCACTGGAGCCGCAGGACAGGCGCGTCGCAGCTTTTGTATCGTGATCCCGAGCACGTCCGCGAGCGCAGTCAAGGCGCCGAGCGTCCACGCCTCGATCGATTGCACGGCGACACCGCAGACGATCGGGCAGCGCTTTGTGGTCAGCTCCTGGGCGTTCCCTGGCAGCTGGAGGCGCTCGGGCTTTTTGTCCTCATCGACGACGCACACGATACCCTCGACCGGGAGCCTGCCGTACTCGACCTGTAGCTGGGCGGCGCGAAACTTTTCCGGGTAACCGTGTGTCTTCGTCGGACGGCCCACCGAGAAACGGGCGAGCCTCGGGTGCGCCCAATGCATCGCCATCGAGCCCGGACGGTCGATCGCCGTCACCCGCTCGGCCAGCAGAGGGACCACTCCGCGCGCCGGGAAGGCGTCATCGGTGGGCCACTCTGGTTTGCCGATGTCGTGGTCACCGTCGCCGATGAAGAGCACGCGCTTCACGGCTTCTTGCCCTCGACGAGCGCCTGCTCGCCGAGCAGGTACCACAACTCGCCCGCGCCGAACTCACCGAGCAGTTCCTGCACGTCCGGGACCTCGCTCAAAGAAGGCCGCGGGCACTTTTCCTCCTAGCTTCAATCTGTCATCAGGATCGGGATAGATAAGCTCGCTCAGCTCCGTTCGGTCTCGGCTGCTCACCCCCGCCTTCACTGGGTGGTCTTCGTCGAGACTTGCCAAGTGCTCGTGTACTTCAGCCCCCTCGATTTTCAAGGTGTAACGCCAGGACCGCAGACCCAATTCCACAATCCACGTGATCGGCGACGTGAAACCACTGGAGCGATTGCCCTCCCCCTTCCAGGCGAGCTTGCGCAAGTCATCGTCCCCATGAAAGATGGCCGAGAGCGGCTCGACGACCGTCCGGCCGAGCATGCGCAGCGCGTCGAGGATGCTCGACTTGCCGCTGTCGTTGAGTCCGATCAGCACCGTGAACGGGCCGAAGGCGACCTTGACGTCGCGCAGGCACTTGAAGTTCTGGACGTGAAGGCTCGCGAGCATGGCCGCCGGCAGGATAACCGCTGGCGCAGGGCCATGGACGAGAATTTGCGACGCCACGGCGCGTCAGTCGCCCGAACCTCCGGGGCGACGCGGGCGACCTTCCTGCGCCTCCTTGGGCCCCCTTGCGATCCGACCCGGCCGACTCCGCCTCCCTCGGCGCACCGATGCCCCGCGGGCGGGGCGGCCACGTGATCCTCACGGACTCGTGGGGTAGCTGCCACGGCGATGGTGGCCTCGTCTACATGTCCTACGATACCTTGTTGCCTTCGTCGCCGACGTTGTGAACCGACAGCGGTTCGCCGCCCAGCGCTTCTTGTGGCCGGCGCCCCTCGGGCCCGCGTGCCGCGCCATCGCGCGCGATCGGGACAATCCTGTCGTGTGGATCCCTACGGGACCGGCCCATTCGCTATGGAAGGCCGCCCTGGGCCCGGAATCGACGTTGGCGCGACATTTGCTATAGGCCGGCCATGCTCATCTCCATCGACTCCCGTCGCGCCTGTGCGCTGCTCGTCACGCTACTCCTGCCCGCCTGCACCGATAAGAACGAGGGGGCCACGGACACCGATGCCGCGGCGACCGACACTGCAGCGACGGACACCGATGAGACGCCGACCACCGACGGCACGGAGCCGCCGGCCGCGGGCTGCGAGTGTGCAGACCCCGCGCCCTGCAGCAAGCCGCTGTGCCCGCATATCGCGTTGAACGAGGACCTGGACACTGGCGGCGACACTGACGCGGACGACGACCTTGCCCTGGACGAGGCGCTGACGTGCGCGCTCGAGGCGCTGCGCGACGGCAAGACCGGTCGCATCACCACGACGTCCAGCTTCAGCAACGGCCAGTACGTCGATCACATCAGCCTGGACCTGTTCGGGGACGGCACCGCCCGCCGCACCTATGGCGGCGCCCAGGACCTGTGCGAATACACCACCGAGGACGTGAGCGTCAGGTCGCTGAAGGGCGCGCAGGTGTTCACCGATTGCCTGCTCGAGAACGACGTGGCTACGCGCTACGACTGTGTGATCGGCGCGACCGGGCCGGCGACCACGGTCTGCCAGGCGGGAGTCCAGGACTGCAGCGGGATCTGACCCGCGCCTGGACCTCATACCACGGCGCGCACGCTCGCTTTCGAGCCGTCCGTCGGACAAAACGATTGTCCGGCGCCGAGCCCGCGCAGTAGACTGCTGGCCCTTCGCTTCCGGTCAGGGCCCACCATGAATACACCGCTCACGACTTCTTCCGTGGTCTCAGCATGTGCGCTGCTGCTGCTCGCTTGCAAGCCCGACATCGATCCGAAGGTGATCGAGGCCCAGCGCGCGAGGGTCGAGGCCCGCTGCGATTGCGTCAAGCAGAGCGACTATGCCGGGTGCACCGCCCGCGTCGACGCCGAACACCCGGTGCCCCGGCTCGAGGATGGTTATGGCGTCAAGTACAGCAACTCGAGCCTCGAGCAGTACGACGCGCTGGTCAAGATGAGCATCGACTGCAGCGAGCTCGCGAACCGGGCGAGGTCAACCGAGTCACCGTGAGCCCCGGCCAGCGGTCCGGCGCGGCGCTCATGGCCCGGCGGCGCACGCCGGGGCCCGTCAGGCCGGCAGCATGCCCTGCTCACGAAACCACGCCAGCGCATCGACGATCGCCGGATCGATCCGCCCTGGCGCATAACCGAGGCGCTCGCGCCGAGCAGCCCCGACGCCCCGGTGATCACCGTCCGCACGGGCGAGAGCGTCGCGCAAGCGCAAGCCCGCTGTAAAGCGCCGCGGCCCGACGCACGGAGCACGCTGGTCGACGCGGTGGGCATGAAGGGTGTCGCCCCGGCGCCCCGTAGATCGCGCAGCACCGACATCGCGCCTGGGGTCAAGCGTCGACATTGACGCGAACCATGTTTTTAGGCAGGACATAGCCATGCTGATGCAACGCGGTGGGGGCAAGGGTTGGGCGCGTTTGGGCTCGTTTGCAGTCGTGGCGTGGCTGCCGGTGAGCGCCGCGGCGGCGACCCTGACGGTCGGTCCGGGCAAGACTTATCAGACGGTCAAGGCCGCGGTCGCGGCCGCGAAGGCGGGCGACACGATCGAGGTCGACGCGGGCGAGTACGTCGACGACATCTCGTCGATCAAGGTCAACGACCTGACCATCCGCGGCGTCGGCGGGCGGCCGCACCTCAAGGCCACGGTGCCGCCGCCGAACAAGAAGGGCATCTTCGTGGTCGAGCAAGGGGTCGGGCCGGTGACGGTCGAGAACCTCGAATTCTCCGGTTCCAGAATCAGCGCGAACGACGGCAACAACGGCGCCGGCATCCGCGCGCAGGGCACCGACCTGCGGGTCAAGAACTGCTACATCCACGACAACCAGAACGGCATCCTCGCGGGCGACGGGCTGATGACGATCGAGGGCTCGGAGTTCGCGTACAACGGCGAGGCGGGCTACGAGCACAACGTCTACATCGGGACCGCGCCGAAGTTCGTGTTCCGCGGCAACTACACGCATCATGCCAAATCCGGCCACGCGGTCAAGTCGCGCGCGCTCGAGAATTACATCGAATATAACCGCATCATGGAGGAGGCCGACGGCAACGGGTCGGCGCTGATCGACCTGCCGCAGGGCGGCCTGACGTACATCGTCGGCAACCTGATCCACAAGGGCCCGAAGGCGGAGAACAAGTACCGCGTGGTGTTTTATAAGGGCGAGGGCGGGACCAACCCGGACCTGCGCCTCCACGTCAGCCACAACACCTTCGTCAACGACGGGGCGCCCGCGGTGGTGTTCATCGACGCGCTGATGTCCACCGAGGTGGTGGTGAACAACAACCTGTTCGTCGGCATGGGTACGATGATCAAGACCGCCGGTGACCCGATGGTGACCGACGCCGGCAACCTCCAGACCGAGATGGGCGGGCTGGTCGACCGCGCCGGCTACGACTATCGCCTGCTGCCCGACGCGCCCGGCATCGACATGGGCGTGGCCATCGACGTGCCGCTCGTGCCGCTCTCTCACTATGTGCACCCGGCGATGCTCGAGCCGCGCCCGGTCGTGGACGCGCCCGACATCGGCGCCTACGAGTTCGGCGAAGCGCCGGCAGATACGACCGGCGGCGACCCGGACAGCAGCAGCGGCGGCGACGACTCGAGCGGCAGCCCCGCGACGACGGGGACCGGCGCTGAAACCGGCGATCCGACCGACGGTGAGACCGCCACCCAGACCGGCGGCCAAACCGGCGGCCAAACCGGCGATCCAGCCACCACCGGCGATACGCCGGATGACACCGGGCAATCTCCGACCAGCGATGGCGAGGGCGCGACCGGCAGCTCGGGTGGCGCCACCTCGGGCGAGGCGACCGACAGCAGCGGCGCGACCAGCGACGGCGGCTGCGGCTGCACGAGCGACCGCCAGGGCGGCGGCTGGGCGCTGCTCGGACTGATGGGGCTGGGCTTGCGGCGCCGCGCGAGCCGCCAGCGCTGACCCCGCTCCGTCGCGCGCTTGCCATCACGGGCGGGCCGGAGGGTACAACCAGGGGACATGCTTGCTCGCCATTCCCTGGGTTCCCCCTCCGCCTCGCACAACGTGCTGCTCGGCATCGTCCTGATCCTCCTCGGCGCCTGTACGACGAAGGACGATCAGACGACCGACGACGACGCCACGGGCGCTTCGACGGCCGCCTCGACGGCCGCCTCGACCGAAACCGGCGAACCGACGGAAGGGTCCGCGGTGGCCTGTCCGGACCACGCCAGCGTCGATGCCTGCTGCTGCTTCGAGCTCATCGGCACCCCGCCGGTCGGTGTGTCGACCGTGTGCGCCGCCGAACAGGCGCCGCTGTGCCCGAAGGTGAAGTTCGAGTGTGACCCGAGCGGCCTCGACACCCCGGAATATCCGTGCGTGTCCGCCGAGGACGAGGCCGCCGTCGACTGCGCGCTCAAGGCCCTGGCCGGTGTCAAGCCCGGCTCGCTCCACATCGAGTACATCGGCAACAACAACTACTGGTACCGCAACGTCAAGTATGCGCTCCAGGGCGACGGCACGACCTACCTCGTCCATTCGCTGGCGGTCGACGCGAGCGAGGTGTTCGACCCGACCGGCCGCTTCACGCTCAAGGCGCCGGCGTACTTCACCGACTGTCTGGCCCAGGACATCGGGGCCCGCGGCGACTGCTTGCGCAGCGGGGTGATGGGCGCGGCGTCCGAGGTTTGCCTCGACGAGTTCGACAATCAAAACATCTGAGGCGGCCGCGGAGGCGCGAGCGGGCAGCAGAGCCCGCTCGCCGCACGCCGAGCTCGCTCGCGCATGTGCCGAACCGGTGGCATGACTGCGGGTCATCGCAACGAGGAGAAGGCCATGGATCCCGCCACGAGTCCGGGCGAGCCCGATGCCGACACCCTGCCCCTGAAGGCCCCGGTCACGGATCGTGATCACAGCCGTGGACCGCCGGACGCGCCCGTGACGCTGGTCGAGTACGGCGATTACGAGTGCCCCTATTGCCGGCGCGCCCATCAGGTCATGAAGACCCTGCTGCACACGATGCACGATCGCCTGCGCTTCGTGTACCGCAACTTCCCGCTGACGACCCTGCATCCGCACGCCGCCCTCGCCGCCCAGGCTTCGGAGGCGGCCGATCTACAGGGCACCTTCTGGGAGATGCACGACACCCTGTACGAACATCGGGACGCGCGCGAGCTCGTCGATATCCAGCAATACGCGGTCGCCCTCGGACTGGACCTCGATCAGTTCGTCGCCGACATGGCGTCGGAAGAGGTGATGAATCGCGTGAAAGAGGAATTTCGCGGCGGCGTGCGCAGCGGCGTCAACAGCACGCCCACCTTCTTCCTCAACGGCGCGCGCTACAACGGTGACTACGACCTCCAGAGCTTGACGGCCGCGCTCGAGAAGGCGGCCGGCGCGAATCGTTGATGCGCGCCGGTCCACCGCGCCCACGAATCACTTCGCTCGCCCGGTGACCCTCACACCCCGCGCAGCTGGCCGCTGTAGGGCCCGCGACCGGTCAGCGCCGCGGCCCCGCAGCGCGCGGCGAAGCGCACCGCCGCGTCCGGCTGCTGGCCCGCGCCGAGCGCGAAGGTCAGGCCCGCCGCGAACGCGTCCCCGCAGCCGTAGGCGTCGACCACCGGCCCGGGCAGCGGTGAGGCCGGGTACTCGACCCTCGGCCCGCCTGCGAGCTCGTAGCTGCCGCCTGCTGCCCCGGCCGTGCGCACGATCAGCCGCGGCGGTGGTTCGACATCGCCGGCGGCATAACGCTCGGCCGGGTCGAGCGCGCTGCCGACGATCGCGTCCAGTGCGATCCCGGCCGCGCGCAGCAGCGGCACGACCCTCGACGTGGCGACCACGATACGTGCCCGCCGGGCGAGGCGCAGGGCCGCGAGATCACCGGCCGTGACGTACACCGCGTCGCACCCGACCAGCCGGTCCCAATCGAGCGGATCCGCGGCGAGCGGCGTCATGCGCTCGCCGAGCACCGTGATCGTTCGTTCGCCCGCGTCGTCGACGTGGGTGAACGCGCGACGTTGCCGCTGCGCCCGCACGCTCGCCTCGATATGCAGGCCCATCGCCGCGAGCGCCTCACGGGCGCGATGCCCGAGCACGTCCGCCCCAAACGCGGTAAAGAACGTACATTCGCCCGCGAGCCTGGCGAGCTGCACCGCAGCGACCGCGCCGCCGCCCCCGGGCTCCTCCCAGGATTCACGGGCATGCACGATGTCACCCGCGGCGGGCACATGATCGACGCGCACGAACTCGATCCACTCGACATGACCGATCACGGCGACCCGCATGCCCGAGATGCTGCCCCACATCCGCCCGCAGGTCGAGCCGAACCGGTGAATCGCACGCCGCAGCAGCGCCCGCTCCCGGACCACCGGCCCGCCCCGGCATCATCGTCGAACTGCATGACGAAGTCGTCGTCGTCCTCGGCACCTTGCAGCCACTGCGGCCGGCCGAACACCCGCGCCGGAGCACCTCGCTGGGCCGAACTTGCGTCAATGGTTGCAGGGCCAGCCTCGTGAGGCCGTGGAGATCCTCGATGTCTTCATTCAGGCGGGGAGGGGCTCGCGACGCGCTCTACGGATTGCCGGCGCGTCGGCGTCCCTGTGGTCGGCACCCCCATGGTCGAAGTCGTGTCGGGCAAGAGCGACGCGGCCGCCCGGTCTGCATTAGAGCCCGCGCCGCTCGGCCTGTTGATACATGAACACGCCGAGCAGCACGATGGCGCCGCCGGTCATGGTGATCACGCCGAGGCGCTCGCCTTTAAAAATAATGCCGAGCACCACCGCGATCGGCGGTGTGATCAGCGCGACCATCGCCATCAGCGTCGCGCTCAGGCGCTTCAGCAATTGATAGTAGATGAGGAACGTGAAGATCGAGCCGAACACCGCCAGATAGGCGATCGACGCCACCACCGGCATCGTCACCGGGAACGGCATCGCCCACTCGCCGCGCAGGGTCGCCAGCAGCACCAGCACCAGGCTGCCGATGCCCATGCCGACCCCGCTCAGGAACACCGCGGGCACGTTGGCGCCGTCACGCTTGACGTACACCTGGCTGAAGCCCTGGATCAGCACCGAGAAGGTGATGATCGCCACCCCGAGGGCCGCGTTCCAGCCGAGCGCCTGCAGGCTGCCCCAGTAGAGCGTGACCAGCCCGCCGAGGCCGACCGCGATCGCCGTCAGCTTGCCCGCGCTCAGGCGGTCGCCGAGGATGAAGTGGGCCAGCACCGCGACCCAGAACGGGAACACCCCGAAGGTCAGCGAGCCGAGCCCCGAAGGTACGTACATTCCGCCGACGTAGGTGCAGCCGTAGCCGATGCCGAAGCTGGTGATGCCGACCAGCGTCGCCAGGCGCCAGGCCATCCGATCTCGAAACGCCGCGCGCGCGGTCAGCCACGCGATCGGCAGCAGGATCAGCGCCGCGATCGCGAAGCGCAGCGAGACCCCGAGCAGCGGCGGCATCCCGGCGTCGAGGCCGACCTTGATGCCCAGCCAGGTCGAGCCCCAGATCAGGCACAGCCCCAGATATCCGAGCGCCGTCACTCGCCCCGCCCCGCCCTGCGCCGTGCAAACATCGGCGAGAGTATAGGGCCCGGCGCGCCGCGTGGTGGCCCCGGCGCGCCGCGTGATGCTGCGGCGCGCCGTGACGT
>NZ_JACCSO010000784.1 GCF_013812955.1 Nannocystis sp.
GGCTGGCGGTGGCCGTGCTCGGGGTGATCGCGGTGGGGATCGGGTGGGCGGTGGTTCGCACGGGACGAGGTGGAGCGGACGCGGTGGAGGCGGAGCACGGGGCGGCGGCAGCGGCGAGCGGCGTCGGGCAGACTGGGCCGGTCGGGCGCATCCGTGGGGCCTCCGAGCCTGCGAACGTGGCGCAGCCGCGTGAACAGCCGGAGGCGAGCGCGGCGGCCAGGGAGGACGGCGTAGCGGCGACGACGGCCGCGGCGACCGTGGTCACGAAGCCTGGCGCGAGCCCGGAAAAGCCGGGGCGTGTGGTGACGGCGGGCAAGAAAAGCCCGCGTGACGGTGGTACAACCCGGGCACCCGCACCGCCGGGCAAGACGGACCCGCCCCTGAAGACCGACCCCGGGGACCCGCCCCTGAAGACGGATGTTTATGATGAGTGAGACGAGCATGACGAGCATGACGAGCATGACGAGCATGACGAGCATGACGAGCATGACGAGCATGACCAGTCAGGCGACGAAGCTCGCGCTCATCCTCGTGCTCGGGTTCACGAGCGCGACGGCGCAGGCGGCCGGGTCCGCAACTGCGTCCACATCATCGGGGCCCGCGTCGGCTCCGCAGGCGGGCGAAGCGGTGAGCGTCGATGCGGCGCCGAAAGAGGGCGATCTGAGCGCGGCCCGGGCACAGGCCGAGGCGGCGCGCGAGGCGAGCCCGAGCGCCGATACGTGGGCGGCGGAGGCAGAGGTCTGTGAGCGCCAGGGTGACCTCGTCTGCGCCCGTACGGCGCGCGAGCAGCAGCGCACGCTGGCGCCGGAGGGTTCGCCGGAGCGGGCGGCGGCGCAGGCTCGCCTGACTGAGCTAGAGAACATGTCCCGGGGGACAGCCGAGGACGAGCCGGCCTCGACCCACCGCGCCGACCTCGACGCGCAGCGCTCGGCTCGCAACCTGGTGAAGCCGCCGGCGCCGAAGCTCGACAAGGCGCCGGTCCAGCCGCCGCCGCGCGAGCGCATCGTCAAGAAGTGGTACTTCTGGGTGACGATCCTGGCGATCGCGGCGAGCGGGGCGGCGATCACGGGCATCGCGGTCAAGGCCGCGAACGACGAGCGCAAGGACAGCCTCGATCCGAACGCCGGACCGGTTCGGCTGGGGCCGCTGGATCAGGGCTTCGGGCTGCGGTTCTGACCGGCAAATGCGTCGGTCTCGGTCTCGCGGTGCCGGTCCTGGCCCGAGGCGGTCAAAATCACGAGTGCGCCGGGGATGCGCAGGCCCGTGGTCTCATCATGGACCGCGCCCTGGATCGCCGCGCGTCCGGGGACAATGTCGGGGAGCTCGGCCGGCAACAAGGTCGGGGCCACCGGGCGGGCGCAGGCGACGGACGCAGGCGATCGCGGCGATCGCGGACCACACTGGGAGCATATGCAATCGATGTGTTCTCACGAAATACCTCCAGCGTTTCGAGTGATGCGCGCGCGTATTCGCTGCATGCTCCACGCGATGCAGTGACCAGATCTATGTGCGATCGCGGGGCCTAACGATCGGCGCCCCGAACGCAGCATAACAATAGAACACGTCGAAGGGCGGCGGTCAAAGGTGGATGGTGAATACCCATTCGCGTCGCTCTGTAAGCCGATGAATGTGCCGGCGTCCGTGATGGCAGAGTGGGGCTCACGCAGGGGGCACGAACATTGTGTGTGCCGGTCCTGCACCACGCGCGAGGCCGGCACGCAAAAAAAGCCGGGGCTCGCTCAGGAGCCACCGGCCTTCAAGCTTGATCGGGCTTGATCGGGCTTGATCGGGCTTGATCGGGTTTGATCGGGTTTAATCGGGAGACGATCGCGCTCCTGGAGAACCGCTCAGGTCGACTGGGGTTCCATGGCGCGGGCGGTCTTGATCAGCTCGCGCAGCTGCTTGGCGCCGAGCTGGGTCGCGGCGGTGCCGAGCTCGGAGAGCAGCTCGGCCTTGCCGGAGTTGCGGTGCTTGGCCCGCGGCAGCAGCTCGCTCGGCTCACAGCCGAAGGCCTGCGCCAGCAGCAGCAGCGACTCGATGCGCGGCGACTTGTAGCCGAGCTCGAGCTTGTTGACGGTGGTGACGGTCAGACCGGTCGCCTTGGCCAGCTCCTCGATGGTGAGGTGCGGGCGCCAACCGGTCTCGTTTTGCCGCTTGCGCCGGGTCTTGGGCGGCGGGGTCGACGTGCGCCAGTGCCTGATCCGTTGGCCGATTTCCTGGGCTACTTCGTTGTCGGTCATAAGTCCGTCGCGTGCGTGGAGACGACCGGCAGTTTACAGGCGGGTCGGCCAGCGGGCAACCCCAGTCTTGCCCTCGGGACCTGTCCCAAAGGACGGCTGAACCTGGCCCTTCGGTCTGGTCGGCGGCGGCGCCCCATGATGTCGGGGATGTCGGGGATGTCGGGGATGTCGAGGGT
>NZ_JACCSO010000010.1 GCF_013812955.1 Nannocystis sp.
GTCGACGACCTCGGCGTGGGGTGCGCTCTCGACCACCAGCGGCCCGCCGCAACGGATATAGCCGAAGCCGACCGAGGGTTCGGTCGGCGTGATTCCGATGGTGGTGATGTATCCGGCGCGCGCGACCGCGACCGCCTCGGCGAGCGGCGCGAGCAGACGGCGCGTGAGCAGGGCGCGATCGAGCTCGCCGCAGACGAGGGCCGGACGGCCGGCGACGTCGAGGATGAAGCCGAGGTCCTCAATGGCGCCGAGGGTCCCGGCCGGCAAGCGCAGGTCGACCGGCTCGCCGGCGCACTCGAGGCTGCCGCTCAGCATCAGGCCGACGGCGGGGTCGGCCCAGACGCCAGCGAGGCCGAGCGCGACGAGGCCCTCGGCGAGCTCCTCGCGGGTGATCGGCGCGAGGGCCACGTGCTGGTAGCGGCTCACAGTGCGGACTGTGGCGGCTCTTGGCACACGGGGCAAGGCTGCGCCAGCGGGCAATACCAGCCGCAGCGGGCGCAGAGGCGGGCAGGGACGGGCTCGGGCTCGGGCGTGTGCTCCGGCGTGTGCTCCGACGTGGCGGGCGTCGGGACCGACGAGGCGGCGAGCGGGAGCTCGAGCTGGGCCAGGGTGGGTCGACGCACGCGCGCACGCTAACACAGGCGGGGAGATCCCGCGAGTGTTCGGCGTGTTGCTGGCCTGGCTCTTGGGGCAGGTCGGGCGATGCGGCCGAGGCTGGCTTTTGGGTCAGATCAGGATTCGGCGCCGAGGTCGATCGGGAGGCTGGTGAAGCCGCGGATGGTGGCGTTGTCGAGGCGCGAGGGCGCGCCCGCGAGCTGCAGGCCGGGGAAGCGCCGCAGCAGGGTGCCGACGGCGATCTGGGCCTCGAGGCGGCCGAGCGCGGCGCCGACGCAGTAGTGCGGCCCGATGCTGAAGCCGAGGTGGCGGTTGTCGACGCGGGCGGGGTCGAAGCGCTCGGGGTCGGCGAACTGACGCTCGTCGCGGTTGGCGGAGGCCATCGACAGCCAGACCTTGTCGCCCTGCTTGATGCGCTGGCCGTGCAGCTCGAGGTCCTCGAGGGCCATGCGACCCATGCGGGCGACCGGGCTCTCGTAGCGCATGGTCTCCTCGATCGCGCCGGCGAGCAGCGCGGGCTCGGCCTGCACGCGCGCGCGCACGTCGGGGTGCGTGAGCAGCACGTGGACCGCGTTGGCGATCAGGTTGGCGGTGGTCTCGTGGCCGCCGAACAGCACCATGGTGCAGGTCGAGAGCAGCTCCTGCTCGTGAAGGATCGAGCCGTTCTCCTCGGCGGCGAGCAGGCCGGAGATCAAGTCCTCGCCGGGGTGTTTGCGGCGCTCGGCGATCACGCCGCGGAAGTAGGCCTCCATCTCGAGGATGCAGCGCAGGGCCCCGGCCGCGACCTCGGGGGTCGGGACGGCGCCGCCCATGAAGTGCGCGAGGGCGTCCGACCAGGCCTTGAGCTGGCCGCTGTCGGCGGGCGGCAGGCCGAGCATCGCGCCGATCACGAGCACCGGCAGCGGGTTGGCGAGCGCGGGCACGAGGTCGACGGTGTCCTGGCCGCGCATGGCGTCGAGCAGGCCATCGGTGATGGTCTGGATCTGCGGGCGCAGGCGCTCGCTGAGGCGCGGCGTGAAGGCCTTGTTGACGAGGCCGCGCAGGCGGGTGTGCGCGGGCGGGTCGCTGATCAGGGCCCAGCTGGCGAGGTTCTTGATCAGCGGCGCGAGGCGCTCGCGCACCGGCTCGGGCAGACGCGCGGCGAAGCTGCCGGCGCGGTCGGCCGACATGCGCGGGTCGCGAAAGCCGGCGCTGACGTCGGCGTGGCGGCTCAGCACCCAGCCGCCCCACCACGCGCTCCAGTAGACGGGGGCCTGATCGCGCAGGCGGGCGAGCGCCGGGTAGGGGTCGAGGGCGTCGGCGGGGGTCAGCAGATCCGGTGCAGCTTCGGCCATGATGGGCTCCTGGTTGAGGGCGGTGGACAGGGTCAGGCGCGTCTGGCGAGGCGCTCGGCCCAGGCGCGCAGGCTGGCGATCTCGGGGGCGCGGCTGCGGCTCAGGGGCACGGTCGCTGCGAGGCCTCGCGCAAAGTCGGCGGCGGCGAGCGGGCGACCCTCGGCGAAGGCGTCGAGGCGAGCCTCGGTGATCGCGCCCTCGATCTCGGCGCCGCTGAGGCCGTCGGCGGCGCGGGCGAGGGCGAGGTAGGCGGGCAGGGGATCGGCGAGCGGTGGGGCCGCGCCGAGGCGGCGCTGTGGCCCGGTGACGAGGTGGATCTGGGCGATCACGGCGCGGTCCTCGGGGCCGGGCAGGTCGACGAAGAAGGTCTCGTCGAGGCGGCCGCGGCGGAGTAGCTCGGGTGGCAGGGTGTCGATCCGATTGGCGGTGGCGACCACGAACACCGGGCGGCCGCGCTCCTGCAACCAGGTGAGCAGACCGCCGAGCACACGCGCGGCGGTGCCGGCGTCGCTGGCGGCGCCCTCGCTGCCGGCGAGGCCCTTGTCGAGCTCGTCGATCCACAGGACCACGGGGGCGAGCCGCTCGGCGGCCTGGGTGAGGCGGCGCAGGTTGGCCTCGCTCTCGCCGACGGTGCCGCCGAACAACCTCCCGGGCTCGAGGCGCACGAGGCCGAGGCCGAGGATCTGCGCGCAAACGCGGGCCGCGAGGCTCTTGCCGCAGCCCTGCACGCCGACCAGCAGGACCCCGCGCGGGTCGGGGATCGCGGCGGCGTGGGCGGCAGGACGCAGGGCGAGGGCCCGGCGGTGGAGCCAGCGCTTGAGGTCGTCGAGGCCGCCGAGCATGTCCTCGGGGACAGATTCGACGAGCTCGAGCAGGGCGCCGCGGTGCAGGGCCTCGGCCTTGCCGACGAGCAGACGGGCGGCCGCGCGGCGGTCGTCGCCACCGCCGGCGAGCGCGGCCTCGCGCAGCAGGCGACGGGCCGCGTGCTCGGACAGG
>NZ_JACCSO010000020.1 GCF_013812955.1 Nannocystis sp.
GTCCGCGCCCGCGCCCGCGCGTGCCGCTCGCTGTCGATCAGTCCCGACGCCAGGGCCAGGTCGCACAGCCGCCCGTCGGCGTTGTCCTCGCGCAGCACCAGGCGATACTCCGCGCGCGCCGTGAACATCCGGTACGGCTCGTCGCAGCCCTGGGTCACCAGGTCGTCGACCAGCACGCCGATGTAGCCCTGCTCGCGACCGACCCGCAGCGCGCCGCGCCCCAGGGCCCAGAGGGCCGCGTTGGCGCCCGCGATCAGGCCCTGCGCGGCGGCCTCCTCGTAGCCCGAGGTGCCGTTGATCTGGCCGGCGAAGTACAGCCCGGCGATGTCCTTGCTCGCCAGCGTCTGGTCGAGGTCGCGGGCGTCGAGCGCGTCGTACTCGACCGCGTAACCGGGGCGCAGCACGACCGCGCGCTCGAGGCCCGGGATGGTCCGCAGGAACTCGAGCTGCGCCGTCGCCGGCAAGCTCGTCGACACCCCGTTGGGATACACGCTGTGCGTGCCCAGGCCCTCGGGCTCGAGGAACACCTGATGCCGCGGGCGGGCGGCGAAGCGCACGATCTTGTCCTCGATCGACGGGCAGTAGCGCGGGCCCCGGCCGGTGATCGCCCCCGAGTACATCGCCGATGCGTGCAAGTGCGCGCGCACCACGTCGTGGGTCTCGGCGGTGGTCCACGTCAAGTGACAGTCGACCTGCGGCAGCAGCGGCGGCGGGTCGTCGTCGGGGGCCACGAAGCGCGGCGCCGGATCCTCGCCCGGCTGCAGCTCCAGCCCCGCGGGATCGATCGTCCGCCCGTCGAGCCGCGCCGGCGTCCCGGTCTTGAGCCGTCGCAGCGTGAAGCCCAGCGCGCGCAGGTGCTGGCCGAGCTCGAGCGCCGGCGCCTCCCCGGCCCGACCGCCCGGACTACGCTCGGCCCCGGTGTGCAGCACCCCGCCGAGGAAGGTCCCGGTGGTCACGACCACCGCGTCGCCCGCGACCCGCGACCCATCGACCAGGACCACCCCGCAGGCACGACCTGTCCCTTCAGCCAGGTCGATCGACGCCACCAGCCCCTGCACCACGGTGATCGCCGGATGTCCGGTCAACGCGGCCTGGGCGTAGGCGCCGTAGCGGGCCTTGTCGACCTGGACCCGGGTCGCGCGCACCGCCGGGCCCTTGCTGCGGTTCAAGATCCGGCCGTGGATCGCGCAGGCGTCGGCAGCGCGACCCATGAAGCCGCCCAGGGCCTCGATCTCCTTGACGAGGTGGCCCTTGGCGACCCCGCCGACGCTCGGGTTGCACGGCGTCTGGCCGATCGTGTCCAGGCGCCCGGTGACGACCCGCACCCTCGCGCCGACCCGGGCCGCCGCAAACGCCGCCTCGAGGCCCGCATGCCCGGCCCCGACCACCACCACCGTCCTGTCCGGGACCCGAATCATCGCGCGGCCGACCATACCACCGCCGCCCGCCTGACCGAGGCCGACGAGACCCGGCGCCGCCCGTGAGACCTCGCGCCAGCCGCCGTCGCCGCTCACGCTCGCGCGCCGGCTGTATTACACTCGGCGGCCGTGACCGGCTTTGTCTCGATCGTGGGCGCGGGTCCGTGGGATCCGGAACTGTTGACCCTCGCCGGACGCGACCGTCTGGCCCATGCCGATGTCGTCGTCGCCGACTACCTCGTCAACCCGGCGCTCTTCATGCACTGCCGCCCCGACGTGCACATGTATCAGCGCACTCAGGGCCCGCACGGCGGCGCCCACGGCGAGCCCGTCGCCGACCAGGACGAGATCCATCGCATCCTGCTCGAGAAGGCCGGCGCCGGCCTGCGCGTGGTCCGGCTCAAGGGCGGCGACCCGATGGTGTTCGGTCGCGGCGGCGAGGAGGCCCAGGTGCTGCGCGCCGCCGGCATCGAGTTCGAGTTCGTGCCCGGCGTCACCGCGGCGGTCGCCGCCGCCGAGGCCGCGGGCATCCCCGTCACCCACCGCGACCACAGCCCGAGCGTCAGCTTCGTGTCCGGCTACGAGGCCTACGAGAAGGGCGGCCGCAGCGTCGAGTGGGAGCACCTCGCCCGCAACGGCGGCACCCTGGTCCTGATGATGAGCGTCAAGAACTGCCGCGACAACGCCGAGCGCCTGATCGCCGCCGGCCGCGATCCGGCGACCCCCGCCGCGCTGATCCGCTGGGGCACTCGAGGGATCCAGCGCACCGTGGTCGCGCCGCTGGCCCGCCTCGCCGACGAGGTCGAGGCCGCGGGCATCCGGCCGCCCGCGGTGATGATCGTCGGCAGCGTCGTCGACCTGCGCAGCGAGATCCAGTGGATCGAGCGCCGCCCGCTGTTCGGCCGCCGCGTCGTCGTCACCCGCGCCGCCCAGCAGGCCGGCGAGCTGCTGCACATGCTCGCCCAGCACGGCGCCGACGCGGTCGCCTTCCCCTGCCTCGACATCGCCCCGGCCGAGGACCTCGAGGCCCTCACCCACGCGGCCCGCAACCTCGACGACGTCGACGGCGTGGTCCTCTCGAGCCCCAACGGCGTGCGCGCCTGGTTCGACGCGCTCGCCAGCGTCAGCCTCGACGTCCGGATCCTGCACGGCAAGTGCATCGCCGCGATCGGCACCGGCACCGCCAACGCCTGCTGGGAGCGCGGCATTCGCCCGGACCTGATCCCCCACGCCGCCCGCGCCGAGGGCCTGGTCGACGAGCTGCGCCAGCGCGGGCTGCTCGGTCGCCGCTGGTTGCACGTGCGCGCCGACGAGGGCCGCGCGCTGATCGGCGAGGCGATCGCCGCCGCCGGCGGCAGCTACCGCCTGGTGATCGGCTACCGGGTCGTGCGTCCGCGCGTCCCGGCCCTCCTGACCCGCTCGCTGCTCACCCCCGAGGCCGGCGGCGAGGGCTTCGACGCCGTCTGCTTCGCCAGCGGCAAGACCGCCCGCCACTTCATCGCCACCCTCGACGAGGCCCACGGCCCCGCCACCACCCGCGCCCTGCTCGCCCGCGCCAAGATCATCGCCCTCGGGCCCGTCACCGCCGACGCGGTCGCCGCCCTCGACCTGCGCGTCGACGCCGTCGCCGCGGAGATCAGCGACGCGGCGATGCTCGCCGCCGTGCTCGCCGCGCTCCAGCGCGATTGAGCGGAGCGACATGTCCCCAGGGCCAGCCTCCAAGAACCTGTCCCTCGGGCCATCTTCCGCTTACCTGTCCCCGAGGCCAGCCTCTCACCTGTCCCGCGGGGCAGCCCTCGCCCTCACCGCCCTGCTGGCCTGCACGCGCCCGGTCGCGCCGACCCCTCCGGGCCCGGTCGGCCCCGCCGTCACCGTCGCCCGCGCCCCCGACCCCTGCGCGG
>NZ_JACCSO010000021.1 GCF_013812955.1 Nannocystis sp.
CCTCTCACGATCGTCGAAAACTGGATCTCGGAGGGCGGCCTGAGCCAAAATCGTCCCCGTCACGCAGATGGATCCCAGGGGGGAATGGTGGTGAGAAACCGGGGTCCCATGCTGGTGAGAGCCGACACGGGGTCGCAAGATGCGCGGCGGGATCGGCGGCCAGGGGCCAAAAGAATGTGCATTCGAGCACTGGGAGCGCGCCTGGTCGTGGCGACCATTCGGCGCTGGATTGTCGTTCCGCCGCAGGTCTCGTGGCCGCATGCCGCGCTGCCGCCAATAGAAGGCGGCCCAGGATACCCTGGTCGATGGAAAGTCGGTGCCCCCTTCTTGCACTGTTCGGGGCGCGAGGGCGCGCGCCATGTGGCGGCAGCGCCTGCTCAGCGACCGAGGCTGCGCAATAGGGCGAGGGCGCGGCGGGGCTCGGCGGAGGTGGCCGCGAGCACGCCGCCCATCATTGCGCCGATGACCCCGACCGTGGCGATGTCGCTGCCCGCGAGGAACAGCCCGGGGATCGGGGAGCGCGGGCGCAGGTGGGGGTTGGCGAACCGCTCGGGGGTCGGCTCGATGCCGTAGATCGAGCCGCGGGTCGGACGCACGAAGTGGTCGGTGGTCAGCGGGGTCGAGAGCTCGACGTGGTCGATCAGGGGCGCGAGCGCGGGCATCTTTGTTAAAAACTGCGCGAGCAGGCTGGCCTGCAGCTGCTGCTTGAGCTCGTCGTAGTCGCCGCCGCGCTTGTGCCAGCGGCTGCCGAGCCAGCCGGCGAAGCGGTCCCAGGGCACGAAGGTGACGACCTCGCCGGTGTGGCGCTGCTCGGGGCCGGGGTCGTGCCGCGGGTCCTTGAGCGAGGGGAAGCTGCAGTACAGGACCGGGGCCTCGGGCATGCTGTCCCCGGGGACATGGTCGATGCGCCAGGCCTCGGATTCGCTGTCCCAGGTGTTGTAGAACCAGCGATTGGCCGGACCGGCGCCGGCCCTGCGAATGTCGCCCTTGAGGCCGAGGTAGAGGCAGACGTGGGCGGGCGCGGGCCGCAGGCCGCGAATGGAGGCGACCCAGTCCTGGGTGGCATATTCGGGGGGCAGCAGGCGGTCGACGGTGGCGAGCACACCGGCGGCGCTGACGACCCGGCGGGCGCGGATCTGCTCGCCGTCGCGCAGGCGCACGCCGACGGCGACGCCGTTCTCGACCAGGATCTGGGCGACGTCGGCGGAGATCCGGGTGTGGCCGCCGGCGTCGGCGACGGTCTGCAGCAGCTGCAGGGCGATCTGCTGCGAGCCGCCGACCGGGTAATAACCGCCGTGCATGAAGTGCTTGGTGACCAGGGCCTGGACCGCGAACGAGGCGCGGCTCGGCGGCGAGCCGTGATACGCCCACTGCGCGGCCAGCACGGTCTTCAAATGTTCGTTGTCGGTCAGGCGGTCGAGCACGTCGCGGGTGCGCTCGGCGAACGCCTGCTGGGCCGGGCGCGCCAGCAGGCGCTCGGCGAGCTGTCCGCTGCGCCCCGGCAGCAGGCGCGCGAGGTAATAGCGGCGCATCGAGCCGGCGACCTCGCGCACCCGATGCAAGTATCCGTCGATCGCGGTGCTCTCGGCGGGGAAGGCCTCCAGGAGGTTGTCGCGGAACCGCTGCGGGGTGTCGGGGAAGTCGAGGTGCAGGCCGCCGGGGAAGTCGAACTCGTCGTAGACCGGGCCGAGCGAGGACCATTGCAGGCGGTCCTCGGTGAGGTGGGTCAGCAGGCGACCGGTGAGGCTGCGCTGGGTGACCTCGCCGACGGCGTGCACGCCGACATCCCAGTGGTAACCGCCGGGGCGCTTGAAGCTGTGGGTGAAGCCGCCGGGCACGTAGTGCTGCTCGAGCACGAGCACGCGCTGGCCGAGCTTGGCCAGCATCGCGGCGCAGGTCATGCCACCCATGCCGGAGCCGATGACGATCGCGTCCCAGCCGGCCGGGCCCGGGAGGTCTGCAGGCAGGCGACGGCCCCACGGCTTGCTCGTGCTCATGGCGCGGGAGGGTAGCAGCGTTCGCGGCCTTGCCGTATAAGCGGGCGCACAGGAGCGCGTAGCCGCAGGCGTCCCAGGCCAGACGCCTACGTGCGCCTCAGGTCAAAGACTTCTTGACCTTCGTCGCGGTGCGGTCGATCGAAAGTCTGGCGGGCGGAAGAGCCTCTGGCGGCAGGTTGCCTGCGGCGAGGATAGCCTTGCGC
>NZ_JACCSO010000085.1 GCF_013812955.1 Nannocystis sp.
CCCCTCCCTCGAGATCGCCATGCACCGCCCCGCCTGCCTCGCCCTCGCCCTCGCCGCCTGTCGGCCGGTCCCCGCCCGCGACCTGCCGATCTGCCCCCTCTTAAAAACTGCCGCGCGGGCGGTCGAGGCCGACTCACGGGTGCTGCCGCCGGATCTGTGGTTTCGCCTGCTGATCGCCGACTTTGACCGCAACACCAACCTCGCGCCGGCCGACCCTCGCGATTGCAGCCAGCGCCCGCTGCTCACCGCCGATGACGGTCCCTCCCTGCCACCTCGCCCGCGCACCACGGACGACCTGTCCTTCGGGACATCTCATGACGGCGCCCTGCTGGTATGGGCGCGTGTCTTCGATTACCCCGACGGCACCGCGATCGGCCCCGTGGTGCTCGCCCGCTGGGTCGAACAGGGCCTCGAATTTCGCGGCGTCGGCAGCCTGCGCGCCCCGGCCCGCCGCGTTCGCCTCCACCTCGAGCGCCTGCCTGCCGGTCAATCGTTGCTGGTCGCCGAGGGCGAGGCCTGCCCCGCCTCACCCGCCGAAAGCGGCGAGCCCTGTCCACGCGAGGCCGTCCTGCTGCCATTGGTGGACCAGCGCTTTCTCGGCGCCGACCTGCTCGAGGGCGAGGCCCCCATCCGACCCGCCCGCCTGCGCCTCGACGAGCGCCGCGACCTCCCCCGCCCACAGGGCTGCACCCGCCGCCTCGAGATCCATCGCCGCCTCGACCTACACGGCCCGGTCCCCGCCCTGCACGCCGCGATCCGCATCCGAGATTGCCTGCCCGATACCACCTGCATCGATCACCTCACCCTGCTCGACGCCCGCAACCTCGAGCTCCAGGACCTCACCTTCATCACCGCCGAGGACCCCTGGATAGCCCTCCTCACCCAGCAGACCATGCAATGAAATTTACGCAGTTCCCATTACACAAAAATCAATCACTCCCCCCATTGCCAGCGCCTCCACAGATTCGCTATCGTGGGTCGAAATCGCGGCCTCACCATGAGGCACCAGCGCACAAGGATGTGCGGCGACGGTCGCTGTCCCGCCCTGTTCACGCAGCCCTCGCCATGATGGTGTGGCTGCTGAGCGGGGCGGGTCTTATGGCCTGCCGTCCACAGCCCGGGTCCGCTCCACCAGCGCCCCGCAGCGCCGTTCAGGTGCTGATCCAGGCCGCGCCGGTCATCAATCCCGGGCATCACGGCGAGCCCTGGCCGACCGCGCTGACCATCTATCAATTGCGCGGCGACCCCGAGGCGCCGGACCACGAGCCCTTCGACCTCGCCACCCTCGAGGTCCGGGGTGACGCCGCCTTCGGCGACCTACTCGTCAGCAAGCGCGACTACACCGCCTTTCCCGACACCCGCGCCCGCCTCGTGCTCCCGCTCGGCCCCGAGGCCACCCACCTCGTCGCCGTCGCCCACTTCCGCGAGCCGCTCGGCGACGCCGCGCTGCTGATCTTCCCGGTCCCCGACACCCGCTCCGCCGACCCCTGCTTTTACCTCGGCATCGAGCGCAGCGAGCTCGACGGCGGCGAGTTCCCGCCCCCCGGCTTCGACCCGACCGCCTTCGCCACGATCTGCCCGATCCCCGGCCGACCTGTCCCTGCGGTCAGCCCACGTCCGGCCCCGACCTCACTCGCCATGACCCGCTGACCCCGAAGGACCTCCGCATGTTGTACCGACCCCTGTGGACCGAGGGCACCCTGCTGTGCCCGCAGCACATGCAGCAGCAGGACCACTATCACGAGCAGCACCTCGCCGCGCGACTCGGCGCGATCGCCCCGCATCCGTGGGGCGTGCTGGCCCTGCGCTTCGACCCGGCCGCGCTGCAGGCCGGCCAGCTGGCCCTGACCCACCTGCGCGCCGTGCTCCCGGACGGCACCGCGGTCGACATCGACGACGACAGCCCGCAGCGCCCGCCCGCCCGCGCGATCGCCCAGCACTTCCCGGGCCGCGCCGATCGCCTCGCCGTCCACCTCGTCGCCCCCAGCCTGCGCCCCGGCGTCGCCAACGTCGCGTCCGAGCCCGGCATCCGGCACCGCTACCGCAGCGTGACGCGGGCGATCTTCGACCTCACCCTCGGTCGCAGCGCCCGCGACATCGAGCTCGGCGAGCTGAACCTCGCCCTGCGCCTCGGCGACGAGTCACACACCGATCACATCACCCTCCCGATCGCCGAGCTCCTGCGCGACGCCAGCGGCGGCTTCCAGCTCGACGACAGCTTCATCCCCCCGATCGCCGCGCTCACCGGCTCCGCATGGCTGCGTAACGCCCTCGCCGACCTCGCCGCCCAGGTCGGGTCCCGCCGCCGCGCCCTCGCCGACGACCACCGCCGCCAGCACGACCTCGGCCGCGCCCTGCTGTTTCACACGCTCAGCGGCGCCCTGCCCCCGCTGCGGCACCTGGTCGACGCCCCCGAGACCTCCCCGCTCGAGCTCTACCGCCAGCTCCTGCGCCTCGTCGGCGAGCTGCGCAGCTTCGCCAATGTCATGTCTGTCATGCCGGGCGAGCCCGCAGAGACCACGGAGCTGCCGGCCTTCAACTTCCGCGACCTGCGCTCCTGCTTTGGCCCCGTGCTGCGCGAGCTCGGCCAGCGGGTCGTCGACACCCTGCCCGACCGCTTCCTCCGCGTCCCGCTCGAGGCCCGCCCCGACGGCCTGTGGATCGGTGAGCTGCGCGACGATCGTTTGCTGCGCGGCGCCAGCTTCGTGCTCGCCGTCGAGTCCGAGGCCGAGCCTGCCGCGCTCGCCGGTGACTTGCCGGCGCTGACGCGCATCGCTGCGTGGCGAAGGATCAGCCTGATCGTGCGCAACAACGTGCTCGGCGCGCCGATCCGCCACACCGCGCACCCGCCCGTCGAGCTCCCCGTGCTGCCGCGCCACACCTATTTCACCATCACCGCCGACGACCCCAGCTGGCTCGAGGTCCTGCGCGAGCGCAACGTCGCCGTCTATCTGCCTCGCCCCCACGGCCCCGAGCGCACCCGCGTCTCCCTGCTGGCGATCCCCGCCGCCGAGGCCTGATCATGTCCGCCCCCGCTCCCGAGCGCGTCGCAGCCTGGACCCTGCGACGCACTGCGCCCTGCTTCCATCACGCGCTGCTGCTCCAGCGCGCCGACTTACACACCTGGGGCGAGCCACACGCCAAGCCCGCCCTTCAGGCCGTCCTCCACACCCTCGCCGAGCTCCACCTCGACGACGAGGCCCGCGCCCTCGGCCTCTCCGTCGAACACATCACCGCCCTGCGCTTCGCCCTCGTCGCCCTGCTCGCCGAGGGCGCCGCCGACCAGCCCGGCAGCGAGCGCTGGCGCGACCTCCTGGCCGAACGCAGCGGCCTCCCGCGCAGCGCCAACGTCGGCCAGGAGTTCTTCATCGCCCTCGAGCAGCGCCTCGCCCTCCCGACGCCCACCGCGGCCGACCTCGCCGTCCTCCAGGTCCACGCCCTGTGCCTGCTGCTCGGCCTGCGCGGCCGCTACGGCGCCGACATTGCCGCCGCCGAGTCCGACCTGCAACACCAGCTGCGCCGCCTCCGGCTGCGCCTGCGCCCGCTGCTCACCCCGCGCCCGCCGCCGACCCAACCACCTGTCCCTTTGGACATGCCGAAAAGACCCTCACGCATCCCCCTGCTGGTCACCGCCTTGCTGCTCGTCTTCACGGCCCTGCTGCTCGCCGGCCTCCGCACCCGCATCCACCGGCACGCCGAAGCGCTCCAGGCCCACCTCACCGCGACCCACCCCTGAGCTCCCGACCCCGGCCCGCGTCGCTGCTCCCGGCCTCACAAGACCCCGCTCCCGAATTCCATCGAGCCCCGCATGCCTCGCCTCCGCACCCTCGCCCCCTGGCTCTTGGCCGCGCTCGCCCTCGCATGGGCGCTCGCCCCATATATCCCGAGAGACAGGTTCATCGCGGTCGCGCCCATCGCCGGCCTCGTCATCCTGACCCTCCTGCTCGCGCTCGCCCTCGTGGTCCACCTGCGGCGCCGTCGCCAGCGCGCCCCGCTCCCCGATCCACAACGCGAACGCGCGACCCGGCGCCGCCGCGCCCTCCAGCGCAGCTGCACCGCTGCCCGCAAGCTGCGACCCACACACATCTGGTTGTGTCTCGGTTTGCCCCGTCACGGCAAGACCGCCTTGCTCGCGGCCATGGGTCCGCAGCGCGAGCACATCCCTGACCCCACCCCGACCCCTGAGCTCCCCGCCCTTCAGCTGCTGCATCCCGGACGCGAGCTCCTGCTCGAACATCCGGGCAGCCTCTGCGATCTCACCCCACTGCGCCGGCTACGTCGCCGCCAGCCGATCGACGCCATCCTCCTCACGCTCGCGCTCCCGGATCTGCTCGCCGGCGACCTCTCGATCCTCACGACTTCCCTGCGCCGTCAACTCGCCGGCAGCGCCCAGGACCTCGCCGTCGACGTCCCGGTGTACCTCGTGTGCACCAAGCTCGACCGCCTCGCCGGTCACCTCGAGCTCGACGCCGGAGACGCCCCCTGGGGCTGTGAGATCGCCGCCCTGAACGACTTGCCGCGCGCGCTCGGCCGCTGGACCGACTGGGTGGCGACCCGGCGTCTCGCTCGCCTCGCCGCCGATCCCGACCCTGAACGCCGCGCCCGACTCTTCACCTTCGCCGCCCAGTTCGACCGCGCCTGCCAGCGCCTGACCACCCTCGCCGACGACCTCTTCGCGCCGCTCCCCGGCCTCACCCCACGACTTCGCGGCGTCTACTTCACCGCTGCGCGCCCCGACCCGATCCCACCGATCGATCAGCTCCTCACCGAACTCGCCACCACCCTCCACACCCGCCTCCGCCTTGAGCCCACGCACACCGTCTCGCCCCAACAGCCCGTCTCGCCCCAACAGCCCGTCTCGCCCCAACACATAGCCCCACCCCAACAACCTGCCCCGCCCCAACAGCCTGTCCCGCCCCGGCACGCCGTCTCGCCCCAACAGCCCGTCTCGTCGCCTCTCACTTCCGCGCTC
>NZ_JACCSO010000148.1 GCF_013812955.1 Nannocystis sp.
GCATTGTTGCGATCGATCTAGAACGGTTGCGATCGATCTAGAACGGTTGCGATCGATCTAAAACGCCAGCGCGAGCTGGATGGCGACCAGCACCAAAAAGCCGATCAAGAACAACAGCGGCAGCCGACCCTCGATGCCCGGTGAAGCCTCGAGGTCCTCACGCGGGCGCACGGGCAGCGGCCCGGTCCGCACGCGTTTGCGGACCACGACTGGCTCGTCGGACACTGCTCCACGATAATCAAAAGTCGCGGGCGAGGCAGCGACAAACACTAAATGCAGTCAGTGACCGGAGTTACGGGCCTTGGTTCGAGCGCCGGGCGCGGCTGCGTTGCGGCTCACGCAGGCCGCGCCGCCGCCAGGGCCGAGGCGAGCGCGACCACGCGATCACGAAGCTCGCGCGGGTTTCGTGCGATCAGGGCACCGATCGTCGCCACCATCGCCGCGCCACAGGCGGCCGCCCGGACGGCTCCAGCCGCGTCGAGGCCACCGATCGCCACCACCGGATGCCGCGCGATCGCGCAGGCCGCCGCCAGCCCCTCGAAGCCGACCGACGGCTCGGGCAGCGCCTTCGTGCGGGTCGCCAACACTGGACCAAAGCCGATGTAATCGACCGGCAGCGTCGCGCTCGCCCGCACCTGCGCGAGGTCGTGGGTCGACACCCCGAGGATGAAGTTCGCCCCGGCCCGCCGCCGCAACGCCGCGAGCGCCTCGGGCCAGACCTCGGGCGGACCGAGGCGCGCAAGATCGGTCTGACCGAGGTGCAGCCCCTGCGCGAGACCGGGACGCCAGAGCGCGGCCTCGACATCATCGTTGACGATCAGCGGCACTCCGGCCGCGCGGCACACCGGCGCGACTTGCTCGAGCAAAACGACGCGCGTAGATGTGTCACCAGCCTTGACGCGCAGCTGCAAAAACTCGGGGCCCACACCGTCCGGCCGCGCGCCGATCAGGCCGCTCGCCGCCGCAGCCGCGTCGAGGCCGCCCGCGTGGGGCCAGTCGAGGATCGTGTACAGCCCGGCCATGGCCCGCTCTGCATACCACGACGGTGCAGCGGCGCTGCAGTGCCGCTGCGGCGCCGCGCCGCAGTGATTCCACCGCGCCCGTGAGCCACGCTTCGCGCAGGAGAGCCCGCCCATGACCGACCTCATCGCTGCACCTCGCCACCGGCCTCGCCGCGGTCCCGGCGATCGTCTTCCTGTGGCAGCGAAAGCTGCTGCTCGCCCGCTTCGCGGCGATGGCCCAGGCCGCGCTGATCGTGTGCGGCTGGGCGCTCGCGCAGTACCCCTACCTGGTGTTCCCCGACCTGACGATCAGCGACGCCGCCGCGCCGCGCAGCGTCCTGGTCCCGATCCTGATCGCCCTCGGGATCGGCGCCCTCGTCCTCACTCCCTCGCTGGCGTATCTGTACATCATCTTCAAGACCCGGCGCCGGTCCGGGCACTGAACATGTGAGAAGTCCCCGGGCGCCTGCGCTCGTCCCCGCGCCTCTGGCTGCTATCGTGCCGCCCATGGCCCGAGGCAGCACCAGCCGCAGCACCCCCGTGTCCATGAGCGATCCGAGCGAGGAGTGGGACCTCAGCAATGCGGTGCGCCCGACCATCGCCGCCGACAAGCCGTTTCGCCTGGCGAGCCCGTTCCCGCCCGCCGGCAGCCAGCCGCAGGCGATCGAGGAGCTGGTCGCGGGTCTGCGGCGAGGCGACCGGCACCAGCACCTGCTCGGCATCACCGGCAGCGGCAAGACCTACACGATCGCCAACGTGATCGCCCAGGTCCAGCGCCCGACCCTGATCCTCGCGCACAACAAGACGCTCGCGGCCCAGCTCTACGGCGAGTTCAAGGCGCTGTTCCCCGACAACGCGGTCGAGTACTTCGTCTCTTACTACGACTACTACCAGCCCGAGGCGTACATCCCGTCGACGGACACCTTCATCGAGAAGGACTCCAACATCAACGAGCAGATCGATCGCCTGCGGCACGCGGCGACCTACTCGCTGCTGAGCCGGCGCGACGTCATCATCATCGCCAGCGTCTCGTGCATCTACGGCATCGGCTCGGCGGAGGCGTACTACGGGATGGTCGCGCCGGTCGCGGTCGGCCAGACCCTCGACCGCGACCTGCTGCTGCGCCGCCTGGTGGAGATGCAATACGAGCGCAACGACATCGACTTCCACCGCGGGACCTTCCGGGTCCGCGGCGACGTGGTCGAGGTGTTCCCGGCCTACGAGGACGAGACCGCGGTGCGCATCGAGTTCTTCGGCGACGAGGTCGAGTCGATCAAGGAGATCGACGTCCTGCGCGGGACCTCGCGCGGGACCATGCAGCGGGTCACGATCTTCCCGGCGAGTCACTACGTGACCCCGGCCTCGCAGATGCGGCGGGCGATCCAGGGCATCAAGGAGGAGCTGCAGGTGCGGTTGACCGAGCTCAAGGACAAGATCCGCCTGGTCGAGGCCCAGCGGCTCGAGCAGCGCACGATGTTCGACCTCGAGATGCTCGAGGAGATGGGCTTTTGTTCGGGCGTGGAGAATTATTCGCGGCACCTGACCGGCCGCACGCCCGGCGATCCGCCGCCGACCCTGCTGGATTACTTCGCCGACGACTACCTGACGATCATCGACGAGTCGCACCAGACGGTGCCGCAAGTCGGGGCGATGTACGCGGGCGACCGCAGCCGCAAGACCACGCTGGTCGAGCACGGGTTTCGCCTGCCCTCGGCGATGGACAACCGGCCGCTCAAGTTCGAGGAGTGGGAGCAGCGCTGCCTGCAGACGATCTTCCTCAGCGCGACGCCCGGCAACTACGAGCTCGGCAAGACGCAGGGCGTGATCGTCCAGCAGATCATCCGCCCGACCGGCCTGCTCGACCCGGAGATCGACGTGCGTCCGAGCGGCAACCAGGTCGACGACCTGCTGGCCGAGATCAAGCTGCGCACGGCCAAGGGCGAGCGCGTGCTCGTCACGACCCTGACCAAGCGCATGTCCGAGGACCTGACCGAGTACTACAGCGACCTCGGCATCCGCGTCCGCTACCTGCACTCCGACGTCGAGACCCTCGAGCGCGTCGAGCTGCTGCGCGGCCTGCGTCGCGGCGAGTACGACGTGCTGGTCGGCATCAACCTGCTGCGCGAGGGCCTGGACCTCCCGGAGGTCAGCCTCGTCGCCATCCTCGACGCCGACAAGGAGGGCTTCCTGCGCGAGACCAAGAGCCTGATCCAGACCTGCGGTCGCGCGGCCCGCAACCTGAACGGCAGGGTCATCATGTACGCCGACCGCATCACCAACAGCATGAAGACCTGCATCGACGTGACCAACAGCCGTCGCATCACGCAGGCCGCGTACAACCTCGAGCACGGCATCATCCCGCGCAGCACCCACGCGCCGATCAACGCCCTCGAGCAGGACGCCAAGCCCGAGGCCCCGGTCCGCAAGCAAAAGCCCAGCGACATGCCCCTCGGCCTCGGCCCCGTCACCGACGCCGACCTGCTGCCCGAGGAGCTGACCGGAAGGATCGCCGAGCTGCGGGCCGAGATGACCGAGCTCGCCAAGGCCCTGCGCTACGAGGACGCCGCCAGGCTGCGTGACCGCATCCGCGTGCTCGAGGCCCGCAAGCTCGAGTTCATCTAGTTCCAGTTCGTCCAGTTCCCGTCGACGCGCGGACCCGGGTTTCTGGCATCGTCCCCACCATGGCCGAAGACAGAGCCCTCGATGCCCAGGCCCGCGAGCTCCACGAGCGGCGCTACATGGTCAAGCTCGGCCAGCGCATCCGTGCCATCCGGGAGGAGCGCGGCCTGACCCAGCAGGCCGTCGCGCGCTCGGCGGGCATCGCCACCGATATGGTGTCTCGCCTGGAAAACGGCCACTACACCAGCCCCGGCTTGCGCACCTTGCTGCGCATCGCCGAGGGCATGGGCGTCTCACTCGGGGCGCTGCTGCCGGATTCGTCGGGGGCGCCGAGCTCGGCGCCGGAGAGCGCGCTCAAGCTGCGTCTCGGCGCTCTGGTGCACCGCGCGGAGCCCCCGGAGCTCGAGCTGCTGGTCGACATCGCCGGGGTGATCCTCGGCCGCGCGCAGCGCTAGCCGAGGCCCGGTCGACACTCGCCGCTAGAACTTGAGGCTGTAGCCGACGCCCGCACCGCCGCGCATGAAGGTCGGGTAGACGGCGGTCTTCGGCGCGTTCTCCGGCTTCCAGTTCTCCCAGCGCTTGTAGCGGATGCGGTAGCCGACGCCGACGAACAGCAGCACGGCGCCGAGCAAGGTGGCCGCGGCGGTCGCGGGCACGGCGAAGGTGTTGTGCTGCTGGTTCTTGCAGGCGAAGCTGTCCTCCGGCTCATTACAGCGGGTCAGGAGGACGCTGCTGATCACGCCGGCTGCGCCGAGGCCGAGCAGCGCACCGCCGGCGATCATCAGGCCGTTGCCCTTGGCCTTGTACTTGCCGTTGGCGACGCGGGGCTCCGGCGGACGCTCGGGACCCAGGGGCTCGGGCGGCGGCAACGGAGCGGCGACCTCGGGGGGCGCTTCACCTTCGGCGGGAGCGCCCTCGGCGGGCGTTTCGCCTTCGCCGGGGGCCGCGACCTCGGTCGGAGCATCGGTGGGCCGCGTATCGTCCGCGGCTCCCTCGGGCGCCGGGGGCGTCGTCGGTGCCGTCGTGGGCGCCGGAGCCGTTGTCGGGGCCGGGGCCGCCGTGGGCGCCGCTGTGGGTGCCGCTGTGGGTGCCGCTGCGGGGGCCGCTGCGGGGGCCGCGAGCGCCTCATTGCAAGGCAGCGCCATCAGGGTCGCGGCCAGAACAGAACAGGTGATCCGTGAGGTGATCGAGGCCTTCATGCGGTCTGCTTCCAAGGGGTACGGGACGCCCACGTCGTGGCGAGTATCATACGGGGCTCGCAGCTTCACAAGCCCCAAGCTGGCGGAGACCCCCACCTCGATCGGACCTTGGCATCGTCGCGACAAGCTGGCGGATGCCGGGCGCGAAAACCGCGTTACACTGGGCAAACTTCCCATGCCGATGCTCGCCGACCTCGACCATCCTGTCCGGTCCCGGACCCGGGACCTGCTCATCGGTGCCCTGTGCGGCCTCCCGCTCGTGGGGCTGCTCGCCTGGCTGCTGCTGCCCAGCCTTATGGGCAGCATGCTCGGCAGCGCCGACGAGTACGACGACCGGCTGCGGGCGGAGGACGCGTACATGCAGGGGGTGTGCACGCAGACCTTCGACCTGGCCCGCGACGAGCAGCTGTGCACCTGCGTGCTCGCGGTCGAGTTCCCGGCGCTCGACTGCCGCCAGCCGTTCCTGCGCTGGAGCCTGGAGCGCCATCAAGAGCGCTGCGTCGACGCCGGGGTCCGCAAGGCCTCGCTGAGCTTTTGCAGCTGCATCGACACCCTGGCGGGAAGGATCGCCGAGGCCGAGCTCGCCGGCGAGAGCATCAACGCCGACCTCCAGCGGGTCGGCAAGTGCCTTGAGCTGCCGGACGCGTTCACGCTGCCCGAGCTCACCGAGCTCGTCCCGGCCGCGCCGTGAGTCCGGGCGCTCAACCCTCGGCGAGCACGTAGCGCATCCGCCAGACCCGTTGCTCCCGCCGCAGCGTGGTCTCCTCGCGGCGGCTCTGGGCGTCGAAGGGGTTGCCGCGCCAGAAGCTCCACGGCGCGGTCATGTTGCGCAGCAGCGCGCAGCCCTCGACGACCTCCATGATCTCCAGGGCGACGTCCCAGACGTCGCTGGCGACGTGCAGCTCGCCGCCGGCGCGCAGCTGGGTGGCGATCACCCGCACCAGCTCCGGCTCGATCACCCGGCGCTTGCGGTGGCGCTCCTTGAACCAGGGGTCGGGGAACAGCAGGTGGAAGCGGTCGACGCTGCCTGGCGCGAACACCTGGTCGAGGTCGACGTTGAGGTTGCTGTACGCGAACACCAGGTTGCCGAGCCCGAGCTGCTGGACGCGCTCGCGGTTGCGCTCGAGGCAGGGCTCGCGGATCTCGAGGCCGACGACCAGCCAGTCGGGGTGGTTGGCGGCGAGCTGGAAGCTGAACTCGGCGTCGGCGCAGCCGAGCTCGACCTCGACGCGGCACGCGGGGTCGAGCCCTGCGGGGCGCAGGGCCGGCCGCGCTCGCACGCGCATGAAGTGCTCGCCGAGCGGATTGACGTGCTGGCGGATCTTTCGCACTTTGTGGGCCTGTTCTTCGGGACAGGTCCTCGAAGACAACGAAGGAAGACGACGAGCGCCTAGCGCTTGCCCTTGGGGATCTTGGCCGCGTCCTCGAGGAAGCGCTTGAGGCCGACGTCGGTCAGCGGGTGCTTGATCAGCTGATGGATGATCTTCAGCGGGATCGTCGCGACGTCGGCGCCGAGGCGTAGGGCCTCGAGCACGTGCACGGGTGAGCGCACCGAGGCGACCAGCACCTCGGTGTCGATCTCGTAGTTGTTATAGATCTCGAGGATCTGGGCGACGGTGTCCATGCCATCGTGGCCGACGTCGTCGAGGCGACCGACGAAGGGCGAGATGTAGGTCGCGCCGGCCTTGGCGGCCAGCAGCGCCTGGATCGGCGAGAAGCACAGGGTCACGTTGGTGCGGATGCCCTCGGCGGTCAGCTCCTTGACGACGCGCAGGCCCTCGGCGATGAGCGGGATCTTGACGACGATGTTCGGGGCGATGGCAGCGAGCTCGTGCGCCTCTTCCAACATCTCGTCGTGGGTGGTCGACAGCACCTCGCCGCTGACCGGACCATCGACCAGGTCACAGATCTCGGCGAGAACGTCGCGCATGGGCCGGCCGGTCGCGGCGACCAGCGTGGGGTTGGTCGTGACGCCGTCCAGGAGGCCCAGGGACGCGGCTTCGCGGATCTCCGCGATGTCGGCGGTGTCGATGAAGATCTTCATGGCCGGGGGTGGTAGCACACGGCGGGCCAAGCTTGTCAATGCGCCTCATCCGCACTAGCCTGCGTCCCCCGCATGCCCATCCCCAAGCTTGGCGTCCTGTTGAACGACGAAAAAGCCCTCCACGCCGCCCGTGAGGCCGATCCCGTGGCTTTTGTCGTGCTGCGCTCGACGCTGATCAACCCTCCGCGAGCGGCCGGCGCCCGCGGCCTCGCCCAGCGCCTCGCCAGCCTGCACCCCGGGGCGAGCGTCGTCCCCTACGTCTGGCATCTGGTCACCCACGGCGCCGAGGACGGCGTTCGCGAGTTCGGCACCCGCTCGCTGCCCGGCGAGGCGCGTCGCTTCGGCCACCTCCAGGACACCGCCGAGGTCCGCGAGGCCTGGCAGACCACCCTGCGCTGCGCCCAGGAGTTCGGCTCGACGCGCGTGCTACTGCGCACGCCGCCCAGCTTCACGCCGGGGGCCGGCAATCAGGCGCGTCTCGCGGCGTTCGTGGCGGCTCGCGCGGCGGAGGGCCTCGAGGTGGTGTGGGAGGCGGACGGTCTGTGGGAGTCGAAGCAGACGCTGGCGCTCGCCCGCAAGCTCGGCATGCAGACGGTGGTGCCGGCCTTCGACGGCGCGGGTCGGCCGTTCACGGGTGAGCTCGAGCGCCGCTGGTTGCGGGTCGACGGCGCCGGGCCGACCTCGAAGCTGCGCGGCGTGCTCGGCGAGGCGCTCGCACATGCGATCGAGACCGCCGAGACCCCGGCGTCGGTGGTGTTGTTCGCCGGCCCGCGCGCCTACGGCAACTTGCGCGCCTTCGCCGAGGAGCTGTCGATCAACGCCGCGGAAGCGGGCGAGGCTGATGACGACGACGATGACGATGATGATGACGACGGCGATGATGACGATGACGTCGACACGAGCGCCAAGTCCTGAGCGGGCATGAGCGCATCGATCTAGAGAGACACGACGCGCGACACGTCCGCGGCATCCTGAGCAGAGCGCGCTGCGGATGAAAGCAGCGCGGTGAACGACGCGGGCGCTGCAGATGAAAGCAGCGCGGTGAACGACGCGAGCGCTGCGGATGAAGGCAGCGCGGTGAACGACACGAGCGCTGCGGGTGATGTCGGCGTGACGCATGGCAGCGGCGCGGTGAACGACGCGAGTGCGCCACGGACGGCACCGCGGTGAACGACGCGAGCGCCACGGATGGCGCCGGCGCCGGCGCTGCGGTCGCATCGCGGTCGGGCGTCGCGGGCCTGCGCGGGGTCTCGAGCCGACCGCGCGCGCCACCGGGGGCTTAAACGAAGAAAATCGCCGAGGTCGGAAGACCAACGGCGATTTTCGCGGCGGGGTATGAGACCCGCTCGGGGCCTAATCAGGCCGCGGTGCCGCGCTTGGCAGCCTTCTTGCCGGCCTTCTTGCCAGCCTTCTTGGCGGTCTTCTTGGCGCCACCGGCCTTTGCGCCGGTCTTCTTGGCCGCGCCGCGCTTGGCGGCGGTCTTCTTGGTCGCCTTCTTTGCACCGGTCTTCTTGCTGGCCTTCTTGCCAGCCTTCTTGGCGGTCTTCTTGGCGGCGACCTTGGTGGTCTTCTTGGCGGCAGTCTTCTTGCTGCCTGCCTTCTTGCTACCGGCCTTCTTCGCGGCCTTCTTCTTAGCGGTCTTGCGCTTAGAGGTCTTCTTGTCAGCCTCGGGCGTGGTCGGGTCGTTGTTTTCGAGTGCCATGGCGTTTGGTCCCTCCTTCAGGGGGCAACGGGTGGCTAAAAGCTACATATAAGTGAGTGGTAGTGTCAACGCCAATTAACATCTTTTTCACTCAATTATAGGAAGGTGAACGATCTTTGTAGGACACTGTGCCCTCAGCGCGATTTTCTGTGAGTTAGCTCCACTGATGCAGAGGGGGAGTGGCCCCCGGCAGTGTGCGACCCGCGCCTCGCCTGTTTTCGCCCTATTCTGGGTACAAATGGCGCCAGACGCGCTGTTCGGGCGCCCCTGCTTGCAGCGGCTTCGCGGGTAAGCGACAAGAACGGGGCCATGCTGAGCATCGATTGGACCTCTGAAGAACCCGCCGCGGCCGCCCTCCAGACCCTCGCGGTCGTCGTCCCGAGCAGTGACCACCCCGCGATCGTCGAGCGCCTGTTCGGCGCCCCGGTCGCCGAGGCTGCCGGTGCTGCCCGGTTCACCGGTCGTGGCGGCGAACAGTTTCGTTTCACCCGCGAGCGCGAGGGCATCCTCCAGAGCGTCGTCCTGCTGGGCCTGGGAGCCGGCGCGCCGACCCCCGGGCAGCTGCGCAGCGTCGCGTACGAGGCCCTGAAGGCCGCCAGCCAGGTGGGCGCCCAGCAGCTGGTGCTCGACCTGCGGACCGGCCAGGGCGGCGCGCTGGCCCCGGCCCAGTTCGGTAACCTGATCGCCCAGGGTCTAGAGCTCGCCACCTACCGCTACGACCGCTACGTCGCCGCGGCCCGGCGTCGCCCCTCGACGGTCCAGCGCGTCAGCGTGGTCAGCGACCAGCGCGCCGCCTCCGAGGGTATCACCCGGGGCCAGCAGGTCGCCGCCAGCGTCATGAAGGCCCGCGACCTCGTCAACGGTCCCGCCAACGAGGTGACCCCGAGCTACCTCGCCCGCTTCGCCGCCGAGATCGTGGATGGCCTCAAAGGCAGCGCCGACATCAAGCTGCAGGTGCTCGAGCGCGAGGACTGCGAGAAGCTCGGCATGGGCTGCTACCTCGCGGTCTCGCAGGGCAGCGCCCAGCCGCCGAAGTTCATCCACCTGCAGTTCACGCCGAAGGGCGAGAACAAGGGCCGCGTGTGCCTGGTCGGCAAGGGCGTGACCTTCGACTCGGGCGGCCTCTCGCTCAAGCCCAGCGACGCGATGATGGGCATGAAGATGGACATGGGCGGCGCGGCGGCGGTGCTGTGCGCGCTCGAGGGCGCGGCGCGCCTCGGCGTACCCTGGGAGGTCCACGCGATCGTCGCGGCCACCGAGAACATGGTCAGCGGCGAGGCCTACAAGCTCGGCGACGTGCTGACCGCCTCGAACGGCAAGACCATCGAGATCGACAACACCGACGCCGAGGGGCGCTTGACCCTCGCCGACGCGCTGGTCTACGCCGGCAAGCTGCAGCCGACCTACATCCTCGACTTCGCGACCCTGACCGGCGCATGCATCGTCGCGCTCGGGCCCCACATCGCC
>NZ_JACCSO010000153.1 GCF_013812955.1 Nannocystis sp.
CGGGTACTCGGAGGAGAAGAAGTAGATCTTGGCGTTGAACGACAGGGCGTTGGTCGGGACGCGGATGCGCAGCTTGAGCTGGATGGTGTCGCGGCCGGTGTTGCCGCCCTGCGGCTCCGGGCAGCCGGCGACGTTCGGGAAGTTGTTGGCGTTGGCGGCGAGCCAGTCGGCAGGGACGCTGGCGTCGGTGTCGAGGTCGATGCCGCCCTGAAACGGGGCGTGGCCGGGGTTGATGTCGCCCGGGTCCGCGGCGGTGCCGGTCGAGAGGATGGCGAGGCGCATGTTGGCCTCCGGCTTGATCACCGAGCCGAAGCCGTCGCGGATCGAGCGCGCCGCGATGCTCGGCGCGCCCTGGCCGTCGGAGCGGGTGAGGGCGCCGCTGATGACGCCCCACTTCTTCTCCAGCAGCGGCGCGTCCTCGGTCGTGAACTGGCACAGGTCGATCGCCTTGGCGTACTCCAGCGGGTCGGCCGAGTTGCTGGCGAGGCCGTCGTCGCAGGCGGCGACCACGTTGTCGATCTGCGCGTCGCAGTCATCGTCGACCTTGTTGCCCATCACCTCGAAGGCGCCGGGGTTGACGAACTCGGGGGTCGAGCACTGGGGGCCGACGCTGTCGCAACAGTCGCCGCCGCACACCGTCCAGCCGTCACCGTCCTCGTCGACGTCCTCGTCGATCTGACCGTCGCAGTCGTCGTCGCTGGCGTTGGCGCAGATGTCGATCTCACCGGGGAGGACCTCGCCCTCGCAAGGGCCGAAGCCGGTGCCCTCGGCGTCGCAGGTCTGCAGGCCGCCGACGCAGACGCCGACGTCCTGGGTGCCCGGTAGGCCGGTGTAGCAGGCCGTCTTCTCGCCGGGCGCACACTCGCAGCTGCCGCTGACCTCGCAGCCGTTGGCGGCGTCGCCGTCGCAGTTGGTGAAGCCGGGCTCGCAGGCTTCCGTGCCGCAGGTGCCAACCACGCAGCTGGCCACGCTGTTGGGCGCGACCGGGCAGACGCCGTCGCAACCGCCGCAGTGCTCGACATCCGCGAGCACGTCGATGCAGGCGCCGGCGCAACAGACGAGGTTGTCGGCGCAGGGGTTTTGATCGTCGCAGCCGGAGCCGGTTTCGCCGGCGTCGCTGTCGGTCGACTGGGTGGCCCCGGAGGTGGTCGGGCTCGCGTCGGTATCGCTGTCCGCGGGCGCGGTGGTGCCCGAGACCGAGGTGATCGTCGGGTTGCTCGGGTCGGTGGCGGTTGCGTTGGAGAGGCTGCTCTGCGGGTCGTCTCCGCTGCAGCCGACGAGCAGAGAGAGCGCGAGACAGGTCAAGCCAAGGGGGTCAGGTCGCATCCGCACATCGTAGCCGCAGATGCAAGCCCCGGACAGCGCGTTCGACGCGAAACGACGGGAGACGCGCGCGGGTCGGCCCGCAGCGCTGGCCCTGAAAGAGCCAGATGCGGGCCGAATGGCCGGCGAAGGCCGGCAGATGGAGACGGAGCCTCAGCCGGCTACGCAGTAGAACTCGACGTCGGCTTCCTTGACGATCTTGAGGTCGCCGCAGGCGGTGCCGCACAGCTCGATGGCGTCGTAGGGGCCCATCGGGTTGGTGTAGACCCAGCCGTTCTCGACGGCGCAGTCCATGACCATCGGGACCTCGACACCGCCGACCAGCACCTTGGTCTTCTCCGGTGCGCCCGGCTCCTCGTCGATCGGGATGACGCAGCTGATCGCGTCCTTGGCGATGGCGTCGAGGGCGTCCTTCAGCTGGATCTGGTTGGCCGCGTTGTAGAACTTCTCGACCGGGTCGTCCTTTGGCTTGCCACCATCGAGCGCGAGCTCGTTGAGCTTCGTGTACGTGTTGGTGCTGTTGGGGTTGCCGTCGTTGGTGTTGTTGCTGACCTCGTTCTTGGTGTCGATGCCGACGACGTAGGTCGGGATCCCGTCCTTGGTCCAGGCGTCCGCGACCAGGGTGTGCAGGGCCTGGTCGTAGACTTCGAACAGCGGCGCGTAGTTGCCGGGCACGCCGGCCCCCTCGATGCAGTTGGCGGCGCCATCGGTGAGCAGCAACATGGCGCGTGGCACGGCCGGGTCGAGGGTCTTGAGGTGGTTCAAGGCGGCGGTGATGCCCCTGAAAGTCGGGGTGCCGCCACGGATCGAGATGTCGCCGGCCTGCGGGATGCCGTTGAGGACCGCGTCCTTGTTCTTCGGGGCGACCGGGATCTCGACGTTCGCGTTCACGATGCACGCGCCGGGGTCGTAGACCGCCTTCGCGGCCTTTCCGGGGAACAGGTTGGCGCCGAAGTTGATGCTGTCGTTGAAGTCGTTCACGATCGACTGGACGGTCTGATAGAGGCTGTTCCAGCGCGTGATCTTCGGGGTGGCGGCGTCGGCGTCGTGGTCCCAGTAGCCGGCCGGGTCGGCGACCATCGAGCCCGACTTGTCGAGCACCAGCATCATGTTCGGCACGACCGGCTTGAGCGTCGCCTTGACGACGTCACAGGGCGGCTCGCCGGTGGTCGAGCTCACGCTCGGGTCGACCTGCATCGTGGTGCTGCTGACGCTGGTCATCTCGCCCTGCGTCGTGGCGGTCGGGTCGACCGTGGTGCCGCCGGTCGGCTCGGGGCTCGTGCTCGAGCCGTCCGTCGCGGAGTTGCCGGCGGTCGTGCCACTGTCGGTGACGGTGCCGGCGGTCGTGCCAGTGCCGGACTCCGACAGCGTCGACAGCGTCGTCGGCATCGACATCGTCGCCGTGACGGTGGCAGTGGCGGAGGTCTCATTGCCATCGGCGGAGCAGCCGAATTGCAGCAGGAGAGCCGTAAGGACCAAGGAGGAACAACCCAGTGAACTCGCCACGCTTCGCATCGCCAAACTCCGTAACGCTCGTGTTTGTAAGAACCGGGCGACTATACAGCAGCGTGGTCCGTAACGCCGCGAGATTTTTTGGCGCTGTCAGGGTGCAATGAGGGAGGTGTGATCGTGGACGATGCGCCAGCCGGCGGGCGTGCGCAAAAATGCCAGGCTGAAGACACCTTCACCGGCCTGCGGCGTCGCGCTCAAGCGCCAGCGACCGAGCACGATGGCGCCGTCGGCCCCGAGCGCTCGCAGGTCGAGCAGCTTGAAATCGAGGCGCCCCATCTGCGCGGTGGGGTCGGACTGGTAACGAGCCTGGTAACGAGCCCGGGTCTCCGCATAACCGCGGCGCACCCGCCCGCTCGAGGTGAAGATGAGCGCCGGCCCAGGGTCGTAGGCGCGCAGGAATGCATCGAGGTCGCCGCGATTCCAGGCGTCTTGCTGGGCGCGCAGCAGCTCGACGATCGCGGCGCGATCGCTCGAGTCGAAGGCTCGCGCGTGGGCACAGCCGAGGCCGAGCGCGAGCGCGAGGACCAGGAAGCGGGGTCGCATCGACCCGCGAGCATACCTCCTGGACCTACCAGAACGATGTTCATTTGCAGTGTGCTGCATGTCACACAATCAGCGCGAGGCTGCGACCGGCGGCGCACCCTGGTATAGCTAGGGCCGGCGCGCATGGATCAGTCCTTTGTCTCACGATTCTTCGCTCGACTCTCCGAGGTGCCACTGCGCCGGCCCTTGCTGGTGCTCAGCGTCGCGGGTGTGCTCGTCGGCGCGGCCGCATGCCTGATCCCGGGCCTCGGGGTCAGCACCTCGCGCTATGGCCTGGTGTCGGCGGACAACCCCGATCAGGCGCGCATGCTTCGCTTCTTCGAGCGCTTTGGTAACCCCGATGCGCCGGTGTTCCTGCTCTCCGGCGGAACCACCGCCGAGCGTCAAGCGGTCGTCGACGACATCGCGGCGGGTCTCGAGCAGGAGCCGGGGCTGACCGGTCGCGTGCTCGCGCGGGTCGGTCCGATCGAGGTCGCGGAGGTGCTGCTGCTCCAGCAACCCGACGCGCTGGCGCAGGCCGCGGCAGGTCTGCCGAAGGGTCTGCCGGTGGCAGATCTGATCGAGGGCGGATTGCCGGCATGGTTCGGGGCCATCGATGCCCAGATCCAGGCGGGCCTCGACGGCGAGGCCGAGCCGCAAGATCCCGCGAAGGCGGCCGAGGGGCTGCGCGGGCTCGGCCGCATCGCCGCGACCTTCGACGCGTACCTCGCCGGTGAAGACGTGATGAGCACGGCCGCGGCCGCGACGCCGGCGACGCCGGATGCCCCGCCGACGCAAGGTCGGGACGCGCGCGGCTACCTGACGACCGTCGACGGTGAGCACCACGTCATCAGCATGTTCCCGCACCTCAACGGCGACGAGGTGACCGACGTGGCGCCGCTGGTCGGCCGCCTGCAGGTGATCCAGCAGGCCGCGCTCGCGCGGGCCCCGGAAGGCGTGATCGTCCAGCTCACCGGCTTGCCGGCGCTGATCGTCGACGAGCAGCGCATGCTGCGAAACGGCATGTTGCGCTCGAGCATCGCCTCGGGGTTGGCGATCATGCTGCTGTGCCTGGCGATGCTGCGCTCGCTGCGACAGACGCTCATCGCCCAGGTGCCGCTGCTCTGCGGCGTGGTGCTGACCCTCGCCTACGTGCGCCTCGCCTACGGCAGCCTGAACCTGATCACCTCGAGCTTCGTCGCGGTGCTGCTCGGACTCGGCATCGACTTCGCGGTGCACATGATCTACCGCTTCAACGAGGAGCGGCGCGCGGGCGTGGAGGTCGGCGGCTCGGTCCGCAACGCGATGGTCGCGACCGGGCCGGCGATCGTGGTCGGCGCCCTGGTCACCAGCGCGGCGTTCCTGACGACCCTGATGACCGAGTTCACCGCCTACGGGCAGCTCGGCTTGATCACCACCTTCGGCATGGTGTTCATGGTCCTGACCTCGCTGCTGGTGTTGCCGGCGATCCTCGCCCGCCGCGCCGGCACCGGCATCGCCGCCGTCAAGAAGGAGCCGCCGGGCTTTCGCGCGCTGACCAACTTCGTGCGCCGCTTCCCGCTGCCGCTGCTGGTGCTCGGGGTCGCGGGTGGCGTCGCCGGGGCGGTCGGCCTGCCGCGCATCGGCTTCGACTCGCGCTACTTCGACTTCCTGCCCGCCCACACCGAGAGCGCCCAGGCGCTGACCCTGCTCGAGCAGGACCCGCTGATGAGCCCGGTCTACGCCAACGTCTCGGCGCCCGACGTCGAGAAGGCGCGGGCGATGACCGCGAAGCTGCGCGCGCTGCCCGAGGTCGCCGGCGTGCAGGCGGCCACCGACTTGCTGCCGCCGCTCGACGAGGCGCGGCTCAAGGCGCTGCGCGAGGGCCTCGCGGCGCTCGGGCGCACGCCCGACTTCGCCAAGCTCGCCGCCCACAAGACCACGCCCGAGCAGCTCACGCCGAAGGTCATGGCGGTCGCCGAGGCGCTCGAGGAGGTCCGCTTCGGCCTCGCGCAGGGCGGGCAGCCGACCGTGGACGTCGAGGCCGCGCTGGCGGCGTTCAAGGCGTTGCAGCAGCGCCTGACGACCCTCGACGAGGCCGGCAAGGCGCGGCTCGCCGACGTCGAGCCGAAGCTGGCGGGGCTGCTGAAGCGCGCGGTCGGCACGGCCGAGGCGGTGGCGAAGCGGGGCCACTACGTCGGCTCCGACCTGCCGCCGCTGTTTCAGGAGCGCTTCGTGGCGCACGCGGACGGGGCGCTGGCGATGTACGTGATCCCGGCGGGTTCGGCCTGGAAGTCGGAGACCGCGAGCCACTTTCGGATCGCGCTCGCGGCGGTCGACCCGGACGTCTCGGGCCTGGCGGTCAACATCAACATCCACGAGACGATGATCATCACCGGATTTCGCCGGGCGGCCGGCCTGACGGCGGTGCTGATCTTCCTGATCGTGCTGGCCCAGCTGCGGAGCCTGCGCGACACGGTGCTGGCCCTGATCCCGACCGGCCTCGGCTGGCTGTGGATGCTCGGCGTGATGGCGGTGATCGGCCTCAACTTCAACGTCGCCAACATCGTCGCGCTGCCGCTGGTGATCGGCATCGGCACGGCCTTCGGCGTGCACCTGATGCACCGCGCCCAGGAGAGCGCAAAGGTGCACGGCGGCGTGGCCCGCCTCGACGACCTCGTGCGCAGCACTGGCGGCGCGGTGGTGCTGTCGGCGATGACGACGATCGCCAGCTTCGCGGCGCTGATGCTCAGTGAGTACGGCGGCATGAAGTTGTTCGGCCTGGCGATGGTGCTCGGCATCAGCGCGTGCCTGCTGGCGAGCTTGATCGTGCTGCCGGCGCTGCTGGCGGTGCTGCGCCGGGCCGAGTAGGGCGGCCGCGCCGGACTGCGCTCAGGCGGCCGGCTGCGGCGTCGTGGCGGCGAGCAGCTCGTGGGTGAGGGCGAGCATTCGCTCGAGGCTGGCGTTGAGTCGGTGATCGTCGTCGACGAGCTCGAGCCGGACCTCCGGGTGCGCGGCCGCGAAGTCCTCGCTGACCTGCACCGGCACGACGCTGTCGCGCCGCCCGTGCAGGATCACCGTCGGGGCCGGCGGGTACAGGCGCAGCGCGTCGGCCGGCGACTCATAACGACCGAGCGCGGGCGCGCACAGCAGCAGCCCGCGCACCGACCCGCCGGCCTCGCTGTGCAGGATCGCGGCGCACAGGGCCGTGATGCCGCCGTAGCTCGAGCCGATCACCAGCGCGTCCGGGTGCGCGCGCAGGACCGGCAGCAGCGTGGCGACCCGTGCGGCGAGGTTCTGGCCCTGAAAGTCGGGGGCGATGACCTCGAGGCCCGCGGCGCGTAGCGCCTGGACCTTGCGCCCCTGCGGGCTGCTCTCGAGGCCGTGACAGAAGAGGACCGGCATGCCGGCGAGTCTAGCCCGGGATCACGGGCGCAGGACGTAGAGGATCGCCGCGCGCAGACCGGCGCCGAGCAGCAGCAGGCCGAGGCCGGCGATCGCCCAGTCGACACCCTGCGCGGTGCCGGCGAGGATCCTCGGCGCGAAGCCCAGCAGCGCCAGCAGCCCGCCGACGCAGGAGCCGATGTACAGCAGCACATCACCGGCCGGGCGCGCCCGGCTGCCGGTCACCAGGCCGAAGCGCCGCCGTCGCAGCGCGCGCAGCCCGAGCAGCGTCGCGGCGATCACCGCGATCTGACCGAAGAACCATAATGCGAGGTGCGGGTACAGCGAGCGCGGGCCGGCCGTCGTGGTGGCGCCGACCAGCGAGGCGATCGCGAGCAACAGGAGGACCGCGAGCAGCAGCCTCGTCGCGTACAGGCGCCGCTTCCAGCGCTCGATCGCGGCGAGCTGGTCGCGCGGGTCGCGACTGTCCTGAAGGTCAGGTTGCATCGGCGCCCGCCGCCTCGCCCGGGACCACGCGAAAGCGCAGGCCCGCGGCCTGCAGCCGGGCGAGCAGCGCCTCGCCCATCGCC